>JARGFC010000072.1:0-11413 GCA_038397925.1 Treponemataceae bacterium | reverse complement strand
AAAAAACCAAGGATGTTTTTTTAAGGTAAGCGTTAGGGATAGTAGGGGAGCGAAAGCATTTTTTCAAAAATGCTTTCGCTGTACACGAACGCACGATATTTTAGTGCGTTCGTACCGATAGCCCCGAATAGCCCGACCCGAACGATAGCGAGGGGAACGCCCAAAAAGAAAATGCTTAAGCCCTTGCTACCAATTCTTTTTTTAAGTTAGTTAAAGCTTTTTTTCCTGCTAGCAATTCCACGAGCTTAAAGGCAAACTCTTCGGCGGAACCAGGACCTGCACTTGTAATTAAATTTCCGTCAACGACAACTCTCTTTGTTTTTTCAGCCTTATTTGGTAGCTCTGCATCCATTCCCGGATAGCAGGTAAATTTTTTGCCGTCCAAAAGTCCCCAAGGGGAAAACACAATTGCTGGAGCGGCACAAATTCCCGCGATCAACCCCTTTTCATTCGTCTTTAAGCTTATCGTTTTTACTGCTTCGGACTCGCTTAAAGTTCTTGTGTTTGAAAGACCACCGGGGAAAATAGCCATTTTCGGCACTTCGTTTATAACTTCGTCAATTGTTTTATCACAAACAATAGAAAGAGCGTGGGCTGAATTTACAGTTTTTTTGGGAACACCTACAGTTACGAGATTTACGCCTACGCGTCTTAAATAATCTATTGGGGTAACAGCTTCAACATCTTCAAAGCCATCAGCTAAAAATACAAAAACCTTATCCATAAATTCCTCCATTTTAATAAACTAATTTTTCACTTTCATCTTTTGGTATAATTATGTTTCCTGAGCGTTCTTCGTTTATCATCATATTAACAAACCTTTTTTCAAGGGCTAAATAATCCTTCGGTCGAGGCGGTTCTAAATTTTTTTCGTCATCTAAAATAAACAAAGCTTTGTTCCGAGAAATATTTGTTAAAATTCTTTGACGAATTTCTTTTTTACGATTGTAAATTAAATAGCGAATTTCGGTGTCAGTAAGATAGGCAAGTAAGTATTGCAAATCTTTTTCGCTTATTAATAAAATATCGTCTAGCGTGTAAATTTGTTTTATAATATCTTGTGCTAGTTCTGCATCTTCCACCGAAAGTTTTCGCAAAATATTTTTTTCCGTTTCAATATTACTATTGCGTAAAATTTTAGCAAGTACAGATTTCCCGTCCAAGTTTGAAGTTTTATCCAAACTCAAAGCAACAATTTTTTTACGCAAAGCATCACTCATTGCTTCAAGAACATCGGTGTTAAGTTTTTGCATTCTTGCCAAGTGTAAAACAATTTCCTTTTTGCGAGTTTCATCTTTTAAAGCACTAATATAAATTGCTGCCTGTTTTGGTGGTAAATAAGAAAGCACAACAGCACAAGCAGAGGGGAGCTCATCCTTTAACACAGAGGCAAGTTCTGTTACATCAATGTCTCGTAAATAGGCAAAGGGTTGTATCGGGGCGGGTGGAACAGCCTTTTCCAAAATTTCGTTCGCCCTATCAACTCCATAAGCCTCCTGCAAAATTTCTTTTGCCACTCCCACGCCACCAAAGGAGTTTTTATGAGTTTCATAAATTTGGCTAAACTCATTTAAAATTTCTAAGGCTTCCTCTTTGTCAACACTCCTAATCGTAACAAGCTCAGCAATTACCTTTTCCACTTGTACATCGTCAAGCTCTTTTAAAACCAAAGCAGCCTGTTTTGAGCCAATCAAAAACAAAAACTTTGCAACACGCCTGTATTTAGAATCTGCTTGCTCTTGAGGAACTTTAACCAAGCCTTTTCTTTCTCTTATGCTTTCAATATCTGACATTCCTTGATAATAAACTAAAAAAGACAAAATTACAAGAGCTTAACTTTTTTCAAAATAAGTGATATTATAGTAGTATGGACAGAGATATTTTTATAACTGATGAGCGTTTGCCATTTTCTCGTATGCTTGATTCTAGATTAACAAGTGCAGGATATAATGTACTTTTAACAAGTGAGGGAACTAGCGAAAAAGCTATTCAATGGAACCGAAATACTCCCTTTGCTTTGCAACAACTGAATTTGCAACTAAAAAATAAAAATATGAGCTTAGAAACTGCAATCTTAAACTTTGATGCTTTGGAGTTTAGCAAAATATACGCTTCAAATACTCTAATAGCTATTGATAAAACCTGTACCGAGCTTATTACTGCTTACGCTAATCTTTGTTTGATTTTACGAACTATAATGATAAAGCAAGACCGTGGACGACTCATCTTTGTATTACGCACACCTGAAGCCGAACAACTCGATAACTTTGCATTAAATATGGCAATCAGTGCTTTTATAACATTAGCGGAAAACACATCTCTTTTTTTTCATAGCAGGCGACTGCCAAAACTCCAAAGTCTGCTCGTGCGACTAGAAACACCCGATCAAAGTTCTGCCGACTGGCTTATTTCACAAATCGAGCTTCCCGTTTTAAGTCGAAACGCAGGCAAGTGGGTGAGAGCAGGGCAGAGAGGGTTGTTTTCTAAATAGTCTTTTAATTTCTACAATTAATGTCAATAAAATGGGTTTTGGATAAATGTTCTATTAAATTGGTCGCCTAAAAAATCGGCTACTTTTGTTTGAAAGGACTTTTCAAAATGTAATTTGAAACTTATAAAAACAAATGTGAGATAGAAAATAAATATCTTTGCTTATAGTTTTTTGAAGTTTAAGCTCCAGCGAGGAGCGTAGCTCTGGCTTGCTTAAGCGGGAATTTTTTTGAAGAAAAAAATTCCCGCCCGACTTTGCCAGATTTGCGTTGTAGCTCACCGTTAGTTTAAAACCCCGAGTTCCAAAACTGAGCGGTCACCTTGAAAAAACGTCCTTGTTTTTTCAAGGTGGTCGAGTTTTGAATTTTCTATTTATAATGCAAGGAAAATTCAAAACTCGCAAAAGCAAATTACTAGCTCGCCGTTCGTAGCGGGAGTGAGATTTTCGCAAAGTAAGGACAAGTCTTACAAAGTTTAAATTTTAAAAATTAGAAACCTATAAGAAAAAATAAATTTTGTAAAAAGGACTTGATTTTTTTTTGAAAGTATTGTATACTATTTTATCGTTCGCCGGCGTGGTGAAATGGTATACACGATAGACTCAAAATCTATTGAGGGCAACCTCGTAAGGGTTCAAGTCCCTTCGCCGGCATTATTAGAAATCCTGTTTTACCTATTTTGAAAAAGTCCTTTTCTTCCCAAAAAGCGATAATAAAGCGATGAAACTTTTTGCTACGATTTGTCATTTCTCTATAAGCTTGGGTAAAAAAGTAAGTGTATGAAAAGCCTTTAGGAAGTTGTGGTAGCTCAAATTTTTTTAGCTTAGGTGAATTATCTGCACTAAACCAAAGACTAAAAAGTTCACCGTTGGGTAAAAGTATTTGCAAATGCTCGCAAGCTGGGTTGTAATTTGCTTGGGCTGATATTTCGTTTTTTGAGAGCTTCGTGTTTGCGTCGGCGTCTTGCGTTGAAGTCGAAAAAGAATAAAGCTTTTTACTTTCTCCGTGGCTTATATTTAAGTCAAGGTTTACGATAACGGACTTTTCGTTAAAAACTTTTTTTGCAAAAAACGAAATTAGTTTTTTTAATTTGTCATCGTATTTTTTGTTCAGGCTAATATTTTCTTTTGTTACATAGTTTTGGAATTGAGCCTTTGAAATAGATGTGATTTTTTTTTCTTTTAAGTCGCTTATTTTGCCTATTTTAAAAAAGTCAAAACTCACTTCTTTGCTAGTTTCAGTTTTAAACGAAAGCAAATATGTATTCCCGTATTTTTGGAAATGGGTGCATTGTGCATTTGCTTGCAAGCCCAAATCTTGGGTGGTAAAAGACGGGTAAATCTGCTCGGTAACGGGATTGTACTTGTATAAAAAAGCTGAAACATCAGAGCTTGAAGGTAGCCCAGAAAAAAGTGAATTTTTATAGCTACGAAAATACAGCCCATCCTTCAGTAAAAAAAAATCTTGAGCGGTAAACTCAGAAAATTCTGCAAAGTTTTTTAGCTCAGGTTTTACAACCCCATCTTCAAAACTAAAGCTTAAAAGCCCCATCTTGTTTATTAAAAAAAGGGGGTAACCAAAAGTGTAATTCCGCTTACATTTTTAGCTTCTGTCCAAGGCACAAACGCCACTTTTGGAAATTCGTCAAGGCTCGCAAATTCTTGCAATGAAGAATTTCCAAAAGCAAACCAACATATCCGCTCTTGTTCAGTATTGACCTCGTTTTCGGCAGGGGTTTCGGAAAGAGCATTTTCACTTTGCTTGGATTTAGGCTTTGTACAACTTGCAAATAAAAATGTGCAAAGGGCAAAAATAAAAAAGGCGAAAAAAGAGCGGAGTGTTCTTGCCTGTTTATTTTTACAAAAAAGACAAATTCTTTTTTCGCCGAAACTTAATTTTAAGCTTAACATTAAGCTAAAGCAATAGCCTCAATTTCTACGAGAGCATCTTTTGGAAGTCTAGCAACTTCGACAGCCGAACGAGCAGGATGATTTTCTGTGCCAAAAAGCTCAGAATAAACACCGTTCATTGCAGAAAAGTTATTCATATCGCTTAAAAAAACTGTAGTTTTAACAACCTTGTCCAAACCGCTTCCTTTGCTTTCCAAAATCGCCTTGACATTTAGAATTGACTGACGGGTTTGTTCTTCAATTGAGTCGGGCATTTTGTTCGTTTCAGGATTCAATGGAAGTTGTCCCGAAGTAAAAATAAAACCATTTACCATTACACCTTGTGAATAAGGTCCGATAGCGGCTGGTGCCTTGCTCGTTGAAATAATATCTTTCATAAAATCTCCTTAAAAAATTAATTTTAAAATAATATATTGAAATTTTATTTTATCATCATCTTAAAAAATAATCAAGAGCTTTTAGGATTTTTATTCAAATCTTAAAAGTTATATCTTTGCTCTAGAAGTTATAAAGCAGAATATACCAAGCTTGATTTTACTTAGCTTTTTAAATACAATTAATGATGTTATTTTTGGAAAAAAGAAATACATAAAATTACTTCTAAAAATTTTTATTGATAAAAGAAAAATTTTTCGCTTTATTTTTTTTAAGGTTATTTATGCAAACGAAAAACATTATATCGACAATTGTAGACTTTACAAGTGATGGGCGAAGTGTTGCAAAAACTGATAGTATTGTTTACTTTTTGGAAGGTGGAGTTATTGGCGATGTCGTGCTTATAAATCCCACAATTCAAAAAAAGAATTACTTTGAAGCGGAGATTGTGAAAACCTTAAAACATTCGCCCCAGTCTGTAAAAAGTGATTGTCCCTATAGTGAGCGTTGTGGCGGTTGTAGCCTCCGCGAGTATTCGTACGACGCTCAAGTACAAACAAAGGCTCGCTCTGTAAGCGAAAAAATAAAACGGGTTACAGGCTTGCAAGATTTTACACTCGATAAAATAATTCCTGCAAGCGAGCCAAATTACTACCGTAATAATGTGCAACTAAAATGCTCTTGGATAAACGGGCAACTACAAATAGGCTTTTTTGAAAAGCGTTCGCATAAAATTGTCGAAATAGAAAAATGTATGCTTCTTCCGCCTGTTATGAATACCGTTATAAAAACTATAAAACCTTTTTTAGAAAAGCTTTACTCTAAAAATGATACACGGAAAAATTTCGCTCTCGAATCCTTATCCGAAATAATTTTACGCACAAACGAAGATAAAAACATTTTAATGCTTATCCTTGTTAAAAAGCATTTTTCGAAAAATATATCCTTGTATAAAAAAATATTATTAGATTATGCAAATGCCAATAATATTATTTCAATATACGAGCAGAATAATTTGGGAAAGCTAAACTTAATTTATGGTGAAAAACTTTTAAGCTTAAAAGTTTGCGATTTTGTATTTCAGCTTTCACCAAATTCATTTTTTCAAGTAAATACAAAACAAGCCGAGTTGCTTTTTCTAGAAGTATTGCGACAACTAAAACCTACGACGAACGATGTAGTATACGATTTGTTTTGTGGTGTTGGAAGTATTTCGCTAATTGTCGCAAATTATGTAAAAAAAGTTTACGGAATTGAAATAGTGAGTAATGCAATTAAAAACGCAAAAGCAAACGCCATCTTAAACAACATAAATAATGCGACATTCGTTTTAGGTTCTGTGGAAAATGTTTTTACGGAAAAATTTTTATCACAACATAACGATGAAAATCTAAAAATAATTTTAGACCCACCACGCTCTGGCGTAAGCAAAAAAACATTAAACCTTATTTGTAATTCAAATATTAAAAAAATAATCTATGTTTCTTGCAATCCCGCAACACTCGCCCGAGATCTAAAAATCCTATATAAAAATAATTTTAAGATAATAGAATCTGCAATCGTGGATATGTTTCCTTATACGACACATGTTGAGACGGTGGTATTGATGTCAAAATTTGATGTATGATAAATGCAACAACCTTGACATTTACTTATCTATTTAATATAATAATTATAATTATTATTTAATGGTTGAAAAATAGAAAATTAGTGCGCTTATATTTAAATATGCAGGAGGAAAGTAATTATGAAAAGAGCATATTATTCGAGTAGTGTTTTGGATTTTATAAAATGAATAATGGACAAAATGTTATGACGGATATTTTAACTAATAATTTGTATTGCGTTGGATTGTGATATTGAGGAAATTATGGAGTGCATTAAGAAACAAAGTGAGTTTGATACAGAAAATAGTGATGATAATTAGGAAAGGAAATTATATATGAAATTTGATTTACATATTCATTCCATTGCTAGTAAATATAAAGAGAGTAATGGCATTGTGGATAATTCTACTATAGAAAATGCAGAAGTTTTATTAAAAAAGTTAGATGAAAATGAAGTTGGATTATTTTCTATCACAGATCACAACAGATTTTATGTTGAATTATATAATAAATTAGATAGTGAAATAAAAACTGGAAAGTATGAGAATGTAAAAGGTATTGTTGCAGGTGTTGAATTTGATGTTCAAATAGATAGTGATATGGGTAAGTGTCATATTATTACAATTTTTGATGCTAAAAATAAAGAGGATAATTATAAAAAAATAAAAGAATGTATTGATGAAAATAAACTAGAGAAGAAAGAAGATTATTATACAAGAGACACATTCGAGTCTATTCTTAAAAAAATTGGTCTTGATGTGATATTGATTGCCTGTCAAAGAAACAGTTTAGATAAACATGACGGCAAACATAATTCATTGAGTGAATCAACTAAGGATTCAGAGAATTTAATTATGACTGGCTATATAAATGCTTTAGAGTTTCAGAGACCGAATGTAGAAGGTATTTTAAAAAATAATTTGAGAAATATTCCTGTAAATCTTGGTTTGGTAATGGGGAGCGATTGTCATGATTGGAGTGCGTACCCAAACCATGATAAGATGAATGGAAATAAACAATTCTCCCATTCACGTGCTAAAATTCTCCCAACATTCAAAGGATTATTGATGGCTATTACATCACCTGAGACTAGAATAAATCAACAAAATAGTAAAAATATAAACTATATTGAAGAATTCAAAATAGGAGAAGATAAAGTTAAACTTGTAAATGGGATAAATGCAATAATTGGAGAAAATGGTTCGGGGAAATCCACATTGCTAAAACTTTTGAATAATGAAGTTAGTAAACCGAAGTATGTAAAAAATCTAGTTGAAATCAATCAACTACATTGTGAAAATAATTATTCAGCAAAAAAATTATTTATCGGACAAGGAGAAATTGTTCAGATGTTTGATAATAGTACACTATTCCCAAAAGAGAACTTTCTACCGGTTTCACATGATTCTTTTAGGGATGCTTATTCAAAATATGCCGAAGATATATTATCATACCTCAAAAAAAGTATAAAAAAAGAAGAAGCAATAAATGGATTAAGAAAAAATTCTTTAGAGTATAACGAATTAAACAATATAGCTACTTATTTTATTCAAATTGAATGTGATAAAGATTTTTCTAGTATCGATAATATTCATAATACACCTAAAAAGGATTTATCAAGTATTATAGATAAATTAGAAACAATACTAGGTAAAGAGTATTTTAAAACCTATGAAACTAAAATTAAGAGTGCTATTGAGATATTAAAGTCTATATTTGATGACATAGATAAAAATTACAATATTATAGAAATGGAAGAAAAGCTAAAGAATATTATAGCTTCGGAGCTTTCAACATATAATTTGAAAATAGAAGAAGCAGCTTCAACTCAAGAAAGAGATCAAAGAGATTTTAGCTCAAGGAAAGCTGATTTTATTGCAAATATTATTGAGGCGATAAAGAAAGATAATGAAGAAATAGAATTTCCTCAAAAACCCAATATATTTGAGGGAAGTAGCAAAAAACCTAGTTGCGGATTTAGTTTTAATTCGGAATCTAACTATAATGGAAAGGATGTGCATGACGAATTTTTATCTAAGATGTTTAACCAAAATTATGCTGACATAGAAAAATTAAAGACCATAAAAGATGCGGAAACCTTAGTAGCAGCTATAACTGGTTGTACATTGTATGATCAGCTAGAAACTAATTATAGTAACAACTTAAATAAATTTTTGGGTAAGATGTGTGAATGTAAAAATTATATTGTAGATATGGCTAATGAAGAGAAATCTTTGGGAAGTACTTTAGGAGAACAATCTTTAGCATATTTTAAATATATAACGGAATTTGAAAAAGAAAAATGTATTTTTTTAGTAGATCAACCAGAAGATCATATTTCAAACAATAATATTAGTAAAAAACTCATAAAGTATTTAAACTCAATAAGAAATAAGAAACAAGTAATTATAGTTACTCATAACCCGTTACTGGTGGTAAATCAGGATGTTGAACAAGTGATTTATGTTGAAAAAACTAATAATAAAATAAATATAACTTCAGGTTGTTTGGAATTTGAAGATGATAACATTAATATGTTAGAACTAATTGCAGAAAACATGGATGGTGGAAAAGATTCTATTGAAAAGAGGTTAAAAGTATATGGATAAAAAAATAAAAATTGAAATGAATGAAAATAAAGATATTGTAATTAGCGTTAATGATGATAAAAAAATTACAATAAAAAAAGACAACCGAAAAATCCAAGCAAATGAAATTTTTGAACTTTTAAGTTATTCAAATGGTGATAATTTTTCGTTTGAGATAGTGAATGAAAAAAATTATGATATTCCTGTTTTGCAGTTTTTTCATGAATTGCTAGCTGAAATTGTAAATAAATTAAATACAGAAGAAACTATAGGCGATATATCTTTGCGTTAGTATAGAAAAAAAGAAGTAAATCTCCTTCCCCCATATATTTTAATAGTAATTATGATTGTCTCTAAAAAGATTATGATAATTAATAATATTTTAAATAAGGAAAAATATTGAAAAGAAGACCAGAATTTCAAGAAATTAAATCATTTGAAAATTTTGTAAATATTATTGGTATCGAGAAGAGCTTGCATAAATATGTAAATCAATAGGATTGGAATATAGTAGTCTTCAAGATGGTGCAAAATTAGTGTGTCACCACTATGGATATAGAATTATATATTAAAAATACTTTAGGAGTAGATTATGAAAATTGTTTTTAATGATATTCTTATTAGAGATGCAAAAAAGTCTGATGCGAATATATTGTACAAATGGTGGAGTGATGGTTTGGTCATGAAGCATGCGGGCTTTCCAAATGGATTAGAAACCTCGATTGAAAAGATTTGTAAAGAAATCGAAAATAATTGTAATAGGTCAAGGCTCTTAATTATTGTATATAAGTCTGTAGCAATTGGTGAAATGAATTATAAAAAACTTGATGATGAGAGAGTGGAAATTGGAATAAAAATATGTGATTTGAAATTACATGATAAAGGCTTAGGCAGAGTAATTTTAAGTTTGCTAATAAAAGAATTATTTCGAATGAATTATAGAAAAATCGTACTGGACACTAATTTGAATAATACTAGAGCACAACATGTTTATGAACTTCTTGGATTTTGTAAAGTCAATGTTAGTTATAATTCATGGCGAGATCAACTAGGTCAACTGCAATCAAAAGTAAATTATGAACTGATTGAGAGTGATTTTGTTGATTTTACAAAAATCACTCATGAGAACCGACATTAACAATTATATAATATATAATTAAATGGACAAAGTTAAAATAAACAAAAGGATTATAATAGCACTGATGCTACTTGTGTGTTCTTTAGCTATATTCACATATCAATTGAGATATAGTGAGACAGCTAGGCTTAAAGAGAATTTGAAAGATTTTGGTAGGGTAGAAAGTTTTTTAAGTCAGGGGCAGAGTCAAATAGATATAAAAAACCATATGAAAAATGGTGGCTTCTCGTTTACGGTGGTTGACGGTAAGAATATTGAAAACTTTCAAGAATTAGGCAAAGTGTCAATGTTTGATGAGAATGGCGATTTGATAAATTTCTTTACTTTGCTAGAGTGTGATGGTAAGTATATAATATATATGAGAGGAGTATATATGGAGATAAATTGATTGTTGATAATACTTTATGTAATATAAATACTGGATTAATCGATTCTAGGAAATATAAAGTGAATACGCATTGATGGACATTTTATAAATATCAGGCGGAGGATAAGGAAAAACTTAAAGAAAAGAAAGAAGCATCAAAAGAAGCTGAGAGATAAATCTATGGTCGGTGTAGTCTTAGGACTGCACTGGCTCTTTTTTATTTGGGGAAGAAAGAGGAGATAAAGATTATCTCTCCATCTCCTTCCCCCCCCCATATATTTTAATAGTAATTATGATTGTCTCTAAAGAGATTATGATAATTAATAATACTTAAATAAGGAAAAATATTGAAACAAAGACCAGAATTTCAAGAAATTAAATCATTTGAAGAATTTAATAAATATTATTGGTATCGAGAAGAACTTGCGCAAATATGTAAATCAATAGGACTGGAATATAGAGGAACAAAGCAAGAACTCAATCATATTATTGAGCAGTATTTTAAAGGCAATTTGATTAAAAAGTTACCAATAAAAAGAAAAAAGAAGCAAGTGGAACATATTACCTTAGATACACCATTACTTGAATGTAGTTTTTCCTTTAATCAAAAATTTCGAGACTATTTTTCAGCTGTAACAGGAGTTAAGCCGTTTAAGTTTAATGCTGATATGGCAACAGCTTGGCGAAAAGTAAAAACCGAAAATGATTTGAATTTTACAATTCAAGATATGCTGGAAGTGTATTATGGGAAATCAGATTATGCAAAGTACGATAATTCGGCTTGTCAATGGAATCAGTTTTTGAAAGATTTTTGTTCAGATGAATGCAGTGCCGACTATTCTAATAAGTTGAAAGTGGCTTCTATTCTTTGGAAAGAAGTTAAAGATTCAAAAAATGAAAAAAAATATTCAAGGAAACTCTTGGATGAGCATTCTCATA
>JARGFC010000071.1:0-38325 GCA_038397925.1 Treponemataceae bacterium | reverse complement strand
TTTTTTCAAGGTGAGCTTTGGATGGGTGAGCGGTCACAAACTAGCGATGAGCTAAAACGCAAATCTGGCAAAGTCGAGCGGGAATTTTTTCTACAAAAAATTCCCGCTTAATCAGACAAGAGCTACGCTCCTCGCTAAAGCAAAACTGAATTTTTTGCAAAGAAAAAAAGCAGGAGTATTAAAAGATTTGTCTTAAAAAAATTGAAATTTCAAAAATTTTAAATACGTTTTTGTGTAGCTCAAGCCTTACATCCCATACAGGAGCGACATTCTGTAAATTTTTTTAAAATGTCTTTTTTCAAGTGCTTAGCTGTTGGGCAGGTGGCAAGTCCACCTTCCGCAGTTTCTCTTAAAGTAGCGGGCATTGTGTCTCCAACAAGTTTCATAGCGTGAACTACTTCATCGGCGGGAAGCATAGAATTTATTCCTGCAAGAGCCATTTCCGCAGCAGTAAAAGCCAAGGTTACTCCTGAAGCATTTCGTTTTACACAAGGTACTTCAACCAAGCCTGCAACGGGGTCGCAAACTAAACCCAAAATACATTTCAAAGCTATTGCGACAGCGTCTATACACATATCCACCGTGCCTCCTGATAATTCCACAATCACTGCCGCCGCCATTGCTGAGGCTGTTCCACATTCTGCTTGGCAGCCACCTTCTGCACCGGAAATACTTGCATTATTCGCAATTATTAAACCCACTTCGCCAGCGGTAAAAAGAGCTCTTGTGGCATCTTCTTTGGAAACACCTCGCTCTTGAATCATTGCACCAAGTGCTCCGGGCAAAATCCCACAAGAACCAGCTGTGGGGGCGGCAACAATTCTGCCCATTGCAGCATTCATTTCAGCAACAGCAATAGACATTCTGATGGCGTTAGAAATCACCGCACCACTAATAGCTTTTCCCGCATCAATTTGTTTTTTCATTTTATAAGCGTTGCCGCCTGTTAATCCGCTTTCAGATTTTACATCTGCTTTTGTGCCTTGTTCAATTGAATCTAACATTGTGTCCAAGGCGACACGCATTTTTGCCAAAACACCTTCTTCGGTTATATCAGATTCGCTAATTTGCTCTTTAATGGCAATATTTGAAATTTTTACTTTTTGTTCGTTTGCAAGTTTTTTTAATTCAGCAAAACTATTTATCATATCATTTCCTCATTTATTTTGTTAAAATGGTTGTAAGATAATCACATCTAAAACATTTTCAACTTTCATTAAAATGTCTTTTAAACCGGGCATTACATAATTACCATCAAGCTCTAAAGTCATAATTGCGGTGCCACCTTTTTTATCTCGCCCAATATTTATTTGAAAAATATTATAATTAGTCTCACCTGTAGTGCGAGTTATGCTTGAAATAGTGCCGGGAATGTCTTTGTGAGTTACAATGATAGTCGGCGAGCGTCCCGAAATCGAAAGCTTGTGCCCGTCTATCTTTGTAATTTGAATATTCCCACCGCCAATAGACGACGCTTCAAGCATTTTTTTCTTTCCCGAAATTCCAGTTAAATATATAATGGCGGTGTTAGGATGCACTTCATCAAGCTCCACTTCTTCAAAGCTCACTGCAAGTCCTTTCGTTTCAGCTATTTCCAAGCTGTTTTTTAAACGCGGATCGTCGGGACGCATTCCCAAAACTCCAGCTACTATAGCTCGATTTGTGCCGTGTCCCAAACCTGTTCTTGCAAAAGAACCGTGAAGCAAAACTCGAGCTTCCTTTGGCTTTTCTCCTAAAAGCCGAAATGCCACATAACCAATCCTTGCAGCTCCCGCCGTATGAGAACTAGAAGGTCCGACCATTATGGGACCAATAATATCAAAAATATCCATAAAACCTTTTCCTAAGATTTATAAAGCTAAAGCAATTTAGAATAACAAAAATATAAAAAAAGCTACAGGTCTAAGATTTACTGTAGCTTTTAAAATTCATTTTTCCGTTAAAACTTATTTACGAACTTGTCTAAAAATGACGCGTTTTGTAACTCGTGTTATTTCTTCAGTCTGACGGGGAGCCTCAAGGTCTTCGACTTCTACACGAGAAAACTTTTTTTCAACCTTGTAGTTTGAAAAAAACTCGTAGAGAATTTTTTCGGTTTCGGTTTCGTCAAAAGTATTGGAAGGCTCTTCATAAACAATATAAAACTCAGACCAATACTCTGATGCATAAATTTGTGTTACATAAATGTAAGCATCTTTATGTCCCTCAACAGCAATCTTTTCTGTTGTTACCTCAGTAACAGCAAATAAACCAAAAGCTAAAATCAAGCTAAATAAAACACTTAAAGAAAACTTCTTCATAATTTAACTCCTCACCATAAGAATAACTTAAAATCAAAAATGTTTCAAGTCTTTTTAAAATATTTTTATAAATAAAATGATTTTTTATCAATATTTATTTTTAAAAAGGACTAGATTTTTATTTTTACTTATGGTATAATCGACATAGCATGGGTGATGTAGAAAATAAAATAATTGAATTGGACAGCTTTACCCGAGCGGGCTTGCAAAAGGTGCCTATTGATTTTTTTGAAGGCGACTATTTGTCAAAGATATATGAAGAAGCTTTAGTTCTGTGTGTGGATATGCGTGGATTTAGTAATTTTTTATCCAGCAATAAAGAATCTATTGTTTTTAAATTGTTAACTCAATTTACTTCAAACTTGCTTTCGTGTATAAACCAAGTGGGTTATGGTTGTTCGTATTATAAACTCTTAGGAGATGGAGCTTTAGTTATTTGGGATGAAGCAAGTGATGCACATCTAGCTGAAGCGGTAAATGTTTTTAGAACCTATTCGGAGTTTTTAGATGAGGAACTATTTGATGAATATCCGGAATTAGGTTTTTCAGGCGCTTTAGTTTTAGAAAAAATTTTTAAGTACGAAATTTCGGCTGAAGCATCTCAGTTAAAATACCGGGACTATGTAGGATACGGGCTAAATCTTGCGTGCAGGCTTGAAAATGTTGGAAAAAAGCATCAGCTGATTGTAAATAAAGTTTTGGCTGAATCGGGAAAGATAACTTTTAAGAAAGATACTTCAGAAAAAGCAAGAAACTCCTTAAACCTTTTAAAAGGTTTGCATGATGAAGACCGAGAAGCAATTTATCTTTTTGAAAGTTTAATATAACTTGGATAAGGGAAGCTTTGTTAAATATTATTTCTGCTCGCTTTGTAAAGTCAGCTACTTTTCCGAAGGATTTTCCTAAACATAGTTTTTCAGAGTTTGCGTTTTTTGGTCGGTCAAATTCGGGAAAATCATCTTTGATAAATATGATTTTAGCTCGGAAAAACTTGGTAAAAACAGGGGCTAAACCCGGACTTACACAAACTCTAAATTTTTTTGCGGTAAACGAATCTAAACCAGCTAGTGGTTTTTACCTTGTGGATTTACCGGGTTATGGCTATGCACAAGTAAAAAAAGATCTCGTACAAAAAATCGATAGAATGCTTTATGATTATTGCATTTTTCAAAAACAGCTGAAAATTATCTTTTTGCTAATGGATGTAAGACGTCCACCAAGTGCTGTAGAAAAAGATATAACTGAATTCTTTTTACAAAATAATATTAACTTTGCGATAGTTGCGACCAAATGTGACAAGGTTTCAAAGTCGGAACAGCTTAAACGTCAACAAGAACTCGCCGATTTTTTTGCCAAAGAAAAAGATAAAATAATTTTAAGCTCAACCTTAAAAAAAATAGGCAGGGAAAAAATCCTTGCCTTGATACAAGAACAGCTTTAAAGTGGTCGAGTTTTTTTGTGAGCAAAAAAACTCGCTAGATGCTTTATATTTGCCCGACAACTTGTCGGGAGAAAAAACATCCGTATTTTTGTCAAGTGGAACTATTCTTTTTTGCTAAGTCTCGCTTAAGCGAGGAGCGTAGCTCTGGCTTGCTTAAGCGGGAATTTTTTTGAAGAAAAAAATTCCCGCCCGACTTTGCCAGATTTGCGTTGTAGCTTACACTAGTTTAAGACCCTGAGTTATCCGAGACGAAGGGATAAGCGATTTTCGCAAGGCACGGGTAAGTCTTATAATTGTTAAACATTTGCAAAGTACGGTTCATTTTACAAAGGTTAATAATCCCGATTTTGCAATATTTATTCTAAACCCATTTGCTTGAACACGCTTTCGTCGCCGACAAAATGCCCTGCGCCTGCAAAGACAAAGGTTTTGCCACCTTCATTTAAGTACTTATAAAATTTTTTAGCCCAGTCAATGTTTCTATTTTTGAACATCTTATCAGTAAAAGCTTTATGGGTTTTAGGTGAAAGTCCTTCAGGCACATCCCTTGAGTAGATATGTTTTCCAAGCTCAGCACGATTATTATCTAAATAAAATTGCATTAACTTTTTTAGTTCTTCACCAGTCGCCTTTTCACCGCCTTTGATACAGCCTGCCAAAGTTTCTTTCAATAGCTCTAGTTGTTGATCAAAGCTAGGCTCTCTAAACAAGTTTAACTGAAATTCTATTGTTTCTAAGGCTTCAATATTTCGTTTTTGAGTTTTCGCTCTATCCATAAGATAATAGTCAATTCCATCGGCGTGGTTAATTCCTGCTTGCTCAAGGCTTATTTGTGTAAGCATTAGTGTTAAAATCCACGGGTCAAAGACATAAAGCCCCTCAACTTGTTTACCAAGTGTCGTAACTAAATAATTCTGTTCCACATCTGTTAAAAAGTTTTGTAGATGTTTTTCACGGTCAAGATTCATATCTTCTAGAAAATATTTTGCAGTTTCTTTAGCCATAGAATCTTGGTCCAAGGTACCCAATTCACTAACCAAACGGTCTGCAGAATCAAAAGCCTTTAAAACATTTTCCTCAAGAGGATAAAAACGCTTATCTGCAGCGTGAATTGTCCCCAAAACAAAAACTGAAGCATCTCCCTTTTTGATTTCCCAAAACATTCGTTCGGGATGCTCAATTAAAATAGTGTCCTTACTTTTTCCTGTGCTTGCACAGCCAAAAATAGCAACAATAAACACAAGCGAAAAAAGAAATTTACGCATAAATTTAAATTTTTTCATTTTAAACCTCTAAATTCAATCCTAGCAATTCCAAAAAAAATAGTCAAGTACTCAGCTAGTTTTTTTTAAGACGGTTAAAAGTTTTGTAACATTTTCACAACTTGAGCTTTTTTGCTCAAACTTTTTCCTGTGCTTCGTTAGGAAGCACAGGTCTCATTTGTATTCAAGAACCTGCAAACGCTTTAAGCTAATTTCGATTTTTGCAAAAATTTTTCTAAAATTTTTGCCTGTGTCAGAGCGTAGAACAAATTTTACGCTCCAGTCTCATCCTTTGCTTTTAGTTTTTTCGCCCTTTTTTATTACGAAATTTACGCAAGAGCCAAAAAAATTGCAAAAACTCCAAAAAAGGACTTGACATTTTTTTAAATTTGTCTATAATTGATTGAACATGTTGGGGTTTTCTGTTTGTGAAACAGCTTTTGCTAAAATAAACTTACACTTAAAAGTTGGAAACAAACGGAGTGATGGCTATCACGAAATAGAAAGCTTGTTTCAGCAAATTTCTCTTGCCGACTATATTTCGGTGAGTTTAGCTGAAAACTTTTCTATTGAAAGTGTAAATTTTAAACTTCCTGTTGAAAACACGCTAAAAAAAGCTTATGAAGTTTTTTGTGAGGCAAGTGGTTTTCAAAAGGGTGTTAAGGTTTTGCTCGTAAAAGGAATACCTTCAGGAGCAGGTTTAGGTGGTGCATCTACAGATGCAGTTGCCTTGTTAAAAGCTTTAAACCGTTTGAGCGGTGTTGGTTTTTCTGAACTTGAGCTTGAAGCTCTTGCTCTGAAAGTGGGTAGTGACTGTCCTTTTTTTGTAAAAGGTGGTACGAGTTTTGTTTCAGGACGCGGGGAAAAACTTGAGCAAATACCGAGTTTTACAGGTTTTGGCTTGATGGTTTTTCCGCAAGTAGAAAGCAAAACCCAAAAAGCATATGCTCTTTTGGACGAGGCTCGCGGGGCATCGAAAAAAAGTTGTAAGGCTACCAAAGATTTTGGAAACAGGAAAGAGCTTTTAAGAAAATATAAAACCAAGCCTTTTTCCAAGTGGGTAGGTAACGGAACAGAGCTTTTTACTAATGATTTTGAAAAAGTGATTTTTCAAAATCAACCTGAGGTAGCAAGGGCGAAAGTTGCTGTTTTAAAAGCTGGAGCGGACTTTGCTTTGATGAGCGGAAGTGGCTCGGCAGTATTTGGGCTATTTGAAAAAGTTGAAAATTTGCAAGAGGCTAAAAGACTACTCGAAAAAGAGTATAGCTTTTGCAAGCCCTTTATGTTTATTTAATAAATTTCTAGGCATAGCTTAGAATTTTATATTGGGACGTCGGCAAGTGGTAAGCCAACGGCTTTTGGTGCCGTCATTCCGTAGGTTCGAATCCTACCGTCCCAGTTTTTCCGCAAAAGCGGTAGCTAAATTTGGAGTGGATTTATGGAAAAAGTAGAACTAAAAGTACTTAATGGAAAACATCGAAAAGAATGTGGCAAGTCTTTTGTAGCACGACTTAGAAAAGAAGGACGTGTACCGGGTGTAATGTATGACCGTTATGGAAAATCTTTGCCCATTGATGTAAACTATAACGAATTTCTTAAACTTTTTAAGTCTGTTACTGAAAGTACTATTGTACAAGTAAAACTTGATGGTGATTCTAATGAATATCCTGTTTTTATAAAAGATTATCAATATGACATTGTCAAAAATAGAATTGACCATTTTGACTTATATGAAGTTGAGGCTGGAAAACCCTTAACTGCTTTAGTTGGTATTAGGCTTGATGGTTCTCCCGTTGGTGTTCGAGACGGCGGTGTTTTGGAGACGGGTATAGTTGAGTTGGATGTAGAATGTCTGCCAAAGGATTTGCCTCCGCGAATTATAGTTGATGTTTCAGATTTGGAAATAAACGAAACCATCCATGTCCGCGATCTAAAAATTCCCGGTGGTGTTACGGTTTTAACAGATGAAGACCTAGTGGTTGCAACTGTTAAGTTTGTGACAGCTACGATTGCTGAAGATGAAGAAGCCGATGAGACAGGAACAGAGGAAACACTTGAAGCTAGTGATGCCGAAGCTGAATCTGAAGAAGTTGCCGAAAGCGAAGAATAAGATAGTCGTATTCATTTTTGCTAAAGCTTTATCAATAAAAGCTTAATGAAAAAAAACTTTATCATAAAATTAGGCAGGAGCTTAAAAAAGCTCTTGCCGTCTCCTTCTGAATTCGTCTCATCTAAGTTGCTATTAGCAGTTTCAGGTGGGGCGGATTCTACTGCTCTTTTGATTGCTATGGTAGAGCTCCAAAAAGTACTAAACTTTTCTATTTCGGTTTTAACAGTAAATCATAATCTGCGAGAAAAAAAAGAAAGTGCCGAGGACGCTGAGTTTGTTTTGGGCTTGTGTAAAAGCTTGGGAGTCGAATGTAAAAAGCATGAGCTTTTAGGCGAAAAAATCCGTGAGTTTGCAACTGCTAAAAAATGTGGAATAGAAGCGGCTGCAAGGCATTTTCGTTACAAGGCTCTTTACGATCGGGCTGAAGAAATTGGAGCGGATTTTATTCTTACGGCACATAACTTAAATGATTATTACGAAACGGTTTTAATGCGGATTTTTCAGGGCGGTAATCCGGAAAACTTGCAGGGCTTAAAAGCAAAGCGAGGTATTTTAATACGCCCTATGTTAAACATTTCGCGGGCTGAAATTATTGGTTACTTAAAAGCGGAAAACCAAAATTATCGAGAGGATTCTACAAATAAAAGTTTGGATTTTCTACGCAATAGAATTAGGCTCAAGCTTGTTCCTACTTTGGATGAATGTTTTCCTAATTGGCAAAAATCTTTGGATAAAACTCTTGCAAAAATTTCGTGGGATTGTGAAACTTTAAATCCAGAATATTTTTTGTACAATTTTATAAAATATAATTTATCAAAACTAAAAAATATTTTTATAAGTGTAAACAAAAACGAAGTTGTAATAGATACCGAAATTTTTGAGCTTTTGCCCCCTGCTGTAAAAAGGCGAGTTTTAATGAAAGCTTTTGGTAAGTTAAAAATAAAAAGGCTTTCGTTTAATTTTATAAAAAAATGTATGTTTTTAAGACGGGGTCAAAAATGCGAAATTGGTAGATGTGGAGTTCATTTTGGTAAAAATTTAACTGTATACAAAAAGTGTAAAACCATAAGTGGTTTTTCAGTTTGGGTAGATAATTTCGGGGAGTTTTCTTTTCCACAGGGCAGTTTTTTTGTTTCAGCTACAAATAATGCTAACAAAAATAAAAGCGAAGTAGAATTAAAATTTAAAGACAAAAAAGGTTCATATAAAAAGTTTGGTCCCTTTGAGCTACCATTTTATCTTCGCTCTGTACAGCTTGGGGATAAAATTCGGATAGGGAAAAATGCTTATAAAAGCGTAAAAAAAATTTTAAGTGAAAACGGTGTTCCCGAGCGTAAAACTCATTTTGTACCGATTGTAGAAAAACAGGGCGAAGTGCAAGGAATTTGGGGAGAGCTTGTACAAAGCAAAAACCGAAAACGATACTAGAATAAAAATTTATTTTTTGATATAATAATTGGTTATGAAAAAGCTTTTTATGGGATTTTTTATGAGCTTGCTTTGTTTGAGCTTGCAGGCGAATGAACTTGAAACGAGTGAAGCTATTGAAACAGCTACAGCCGAAACGTCTCTACAGTATGCTGAAATGATTCAAACGGATGATGAGCTTTTTAAGTTGGTGCATTTGCTTTCTTTACAAACGACTAGTGTTTGTTTGGCGGATAGAGAGCCTGCAACACGAGGTGAGGTTTTGCTTGTTTTGGAAAATATTGATAAAGAGTTTTTGGATGCAAAGGGCTTGGAACTTTATGAACTTGCTCTTGCGTACTTGCATAAAAAAGATTATTTGTTAAAAAGTGAAAACCTTGCCTTTGAAACGAATGGCGAGTTTGCTTTGCAGGCTCAATATAGCGAAAGCGATAAGTTATTGCAGGCGGATAATATTGATCATTATAACAAAACGCCTGCGTTGATAGCTGTTCCCATTAGTATAAATATTTCGCCCTTTGTAAACTTGGCAACAGTTTTGGAATTAAAAAAAGGTTTTTGGGCGAGTTATTATTCTATTCCTTTTACAAACATACCATTAAAAGATGATGCCATTGATGTGCAGTTTCCTCATACGGCAAATATTTCTGCAGGGAATTCTTTTATGAGTTTTACTCTTGGGCGAGGGCGACATCGGGTTGGACAAACTTTAAACGGAAGTTTGTTTTTAGCTGATGCGACACATTCTTTGGACTTTGCTTCATTGCGATTTTTTCATAAAAATTTTTCGATTGCTTCGTCTGTTGTAGCAATGGAAAGATATAGATTTTTATTTACGCACGAAATAAATTTTAAAATTACAAAATATGTTGCCGTTCGTTTGTTTGAAGGAACTACTTTGTATGGGAGTTTTGATTTTAGATATTTAAATCCTGTTATGATTTTTCACAATCTTTATGGTTGGGATGAGGGAAATATAAATGGCTTTGTGCCGAATGGTTCGCAGTTTGGGATAGGTTTGGAAGTAGTACCTTACAAGGGATTGAGGTTTTATGCTCAATCTGAAATGAATCAGTTTCAAACAGCTTACGAGCGAAAAGAATATCCCGGTGATTCAGCTATAACACCAAACAGTTTAGGTGGCTTGCTTGGTTTTGAGTATACTCATCTTTTTCCCGCAGGAGCTTTGACTGCTCAAGCTGAATTTTTATATGCAAATCCTTGGTTAAATGTTTTGGAACATAGAGACATTTGTTTTGTAGATAAGCATGTGGAAAAGGTCGCACCTAATAAATGGCGAGGTAAAAGTTTTTATATTTGGCTAACAAATCCACTTGGTCCTGATACAATTGCTTTTACGACAAAGCTTAGCTTTGAGGATTTTTTTAAGTATGGGGTTTCTTTGAAATATCGTTTACTGGTAAAGGGAGAAAACGAAGATGATTTTTTTGCTGAGATTATCAAAAGTGATGAAAACACAAAAGAGTTTTACCCCAAGACATCTGAAAAGGCTAAAATAAAAACACCTAGCGGGACACCTCTTTATGTACATACTATTTCATTAGAAGGCTTTTATGAAGTCTACAAAAATTTACGGCTTAAAGCACAATTTGATATTAGCTGTTTTACAGGACGCAAAAATATGACTGCTATTTATTTTAGCACGGGATTAAATTATAAGATAAAGTAGTTTTATTTTTGAAAAACTTAAAATTTTTAGGTACTTGACTAGATAAAAAATATAGTTTATAGTATTATTAGGGTTTTTAGGGGGATTTATGGGTGATTTGAAGCCTGCAATTATTTTTGCTTTGGTTGGCTTTATATTATCATTTTTAATAGGTTTGATTAGCGGTGTTAAATTTGTAAATATAATTTTGCGGGCTTTAATCATTGCTATTATTTGTGGAGCCTTTGCTTTTTTAGTACTTAATATTTTAAAAAAGTATTTGCCTGAACTTTTTTCAAACCAAGAAACTACACAAGAAACCGATAGCAATTTGGGGAAAAACTTAGACATTGTCTTGGATGAGGATACTGAAAGTGAAGAGAAAAAAACACTTTTTCCTGAAAACGAAGAAACACAGTTTGAAGGAGCGGAGCTTTTTTCGCGAACGGAAAACCCTGAGTTAAATGTAAAAAGCGAAAACGCTACGAAAAAAGCAGAAGAGTTTTCATATGATTTAAACTTAAGCTCTAATATAAGTGCGAGCGAAAGCGAGCTACCAGACGGATCTCTTAATATTGATAATACTGAAAATAATGTTTTAGATGAGTTGCCAGATATGTCTCAGTTTGAGGACCCTCTTGCTGATACAGTCGAGGAAGTAACTTCTGATTTAGTGGATACCGGGACGGCTAATTTAGTAAAAAATGTCGATGAGGATTTTAGCGAAATCAATGTTAATAATATGGCAAGAGCGGTTCATACGGTTTTGAAAAAGGATTCAGATTGATGGATATAGCGAAATTTGATAGTATTCCCGAGCAGGAACTTTGGGAAAAATACAAAAAAGACGAAAACCCGGAAATTCGGGAGTATTTTATCGTAAAATATGCCCCTCTTACAAAGTATGTGGCGGGGAAAATTTCAAGTTCTTTACCAAGCCATGTTGAGTTTGAAGATATTGTAGGTTATGGGGTTTTTGGACTTTTAGACGCTATTGATAAATATGACCCAGAAAAAGGGGTTCAGTTTAACACTTATGCGGTAAACCGAATACGCGGGGCTATTTATGATGAGCTTAGGGCGATCGACTGGGTGCCTCGTTCCGTTAGGCAAAAAACTCGGCATGTGGAAGATACAATTGCTGAACTTGAGGCAAAACTTGGGCGGTCGGCAACAAATGAGGAAATTGCAAAAAGCATGGGGATTACTGTTGCGGATTATGATGAGCTTTTGTTAAAAATTTCCAACTCAAGCATCATTTCTCTCACAAGTTCCCGTTACCAAAATGATAATGACAATGCTTCTGTTGGAGATATGCTTGAAGCACCTACTGCTTATAATCCTGATGTTATTGTAGAAAGAGAAGAGGTAAAGAAAATTGTAATTCAGGCGATAAATGAATTACCAGACCGTGAAAAAAAAGTACTGATAATGTATTATTATGAGGATATGACATTAAAGGAAATCGGAAAGGTGTTAAATGTTACTGAGTCACGAGTTTCGCAAATTCATACAAGTGCTAACCTTAAATTAAAGGTAAAGCTTACAAATGTGACAAAGGGTATCATGTAACAAGAACATTTTACAAAATCATAATAAGATTTTATAAGTGTTCGCATACGAGTTTTCAAAATTTGCAAAAGATAAAAGGAAGGATAGCAAGCTTTTCAAAGAGAGTTGAAAAAGCTGATTTTTCAAAGCAGTCCTTGAGGAAGGGTGTATGGTACGACTTGATAAAATACAAGAAAAAATGATTGAACTTTACGAAAAGGACAAGTCTCGGGTTTTTGTGGAAGCTAGCGGAACTAGTCTTGAAGAGGCTATTGATTCGGCTGCGGTTCAGCTTGGCGTTAAAGTAAATTTTCTTGACTATGAGGTGGTTCAAAAGGGTAAGTCGGGTTTTTTTGCAATTGTACCTAGAGACTGGAAAATAATTGCTTATAAAAATTATACTGCGGAGCAGAGAGCTAGCACCGAGACGGGGGCAAGTTTAGAACCCGATGGCATAGTTGAAACTTTACAAGAAGAAAATGTTGACGGGCAAGCTTTTATTTGTCGCTTTCCCGCAGGTGTGTTTTTGAAAGTTACGCCACCGGTCGGCAGTGGTAAAAAGATAAAATTCGATGATGTTTTTGAAAAGTTTCGATCTTTAAACTTGCCTGTTCCTGAAGAAAAGGTTTTAATGCCTGTCATTAAGGATGCTGTTGGTGAATATGTGCATATTGCACCCTATGACCACAACCCTGTAAACGATGCTATGATTACTGTAAGTATAAGTGATGACCAAATGAGTGCTTATATTTATGTAATTCCGCCGGGTCCTGGTGGTGCAGATGTTTCTGCTGAGCAAATAGAATATTTTTTGAAAAATCAAAAAGTTGTTTTTGGTTATGACCTTCAAAAGGCTATCGATTTTCAAGATAAGCCTGTTTATAAAGAAGAATATTTAGTAGCTTCGGGAAAAAAGCCACAAAACGGAAAAGATGCTTATATAAAGTACAATTTTGAAGTGGACCCGTCTAACGTGCAATTGAAAGAAGGACAAGGTGGACAGATTGACTTTAGAGATTTAAACTTAATACAAAATGTTGTGGAGGGACAAGCTCTGGCTGAAAAAATTCCTGCTGAGCGGGGCGTTGCAGGAACAACGGTAGTGGGGCAGTACCTTGAGGCAAGTAACGGCAAAGATATTGCTATTCCTCTCGGTAAAAACACAAAGCTTGCTGATGACGGCTTGACAGTCTTGGCGGAAATAAACGGACATGTAAAAATAGCAAGAGGAAAAATAACCGTTGAACCTGTGTTACTTGTGAATGGAAATGTTTCGTTAAAAACAGGTAATATCGAATTTTTGGGAAGCGTTGTTGTAACTGGAAATGTTGACGATGGTTTTTCGGTGCGGGCTTCGGGTAATATCGAAATAAAGGGGACTGTCGGGCGCTGCAATCTAGATGCTGAGGGCGACATTATAATAAGCCAAGGTGTTATAGGCAAAGATGGGGCAAACATACGCTCAGGAAAGTCCGTTTGGGCTAAATTTATACAAAGTGCAAAGATGGTTTTTGCGGGAGAAAATGTTATCGTTTCTGATGGTATTTTGAACTCTGATGTTATGGCGAATAAAAAAATTATTTGTAGTGGACGGCGAGCTGATATTATCGGTGGGAACTTGAGTGCTACGGAATTGATAGCGGCTCGAAACATAGGAAGTTCAACTTCAGGTAGTGATACGGTTTTAAGTGTTGGTTTTGACCCAAAAGCAAAAGAGCGTTTAGAATTTTTGAAGATTCTGATAGAAAATAATCGTAGAATGCTTAGTGAAGTAAATCTTAACTTAAAAACCCTTGAGGAGCAGAAAAAACGGCGAGGGGGTTTACAGGCTGATAAAGAAGAAGCTTTACAAAGGTATCAAACGACAAAGTACACTTTTGAAACGGAAATAGGTGAAGCAGAAAAGGAACTTGAAAAGATAAAGGAATATCTAGAAACAATAAAAACTGAAGGACGAATTTCGGCTTCTGGAAATGTGTATATAGGTGTTACTTTGAATATTAAAAACTTTACAGAAGTTCTTCGTTCTGATGCTCGAATGACAACCTTCCATTTAAACAATGGGTTAATTCGTCAGGGTAAATATCAAAAGCCAGAAGGCGTAGGAGGTCCAAGTGGGTATTCAGCCAATTGATTTACAAACGCTTTATACACAAATGGAAAAGGTGGGCAAACAGGTAGCCACTACACAAAAGGCGAACGAAGATGCTAATGTTCAGCAAGCGGAAAGTTTTAATAGGACACTTCAAGAGCAACAGAGTACTGTTCAAGAAATGAAAGAATATGACAAGCTAGATGTGAATAAAGATGGACGAAGTGGTGCAGATGTCTTCTTGGGAAATGAAGAGCATAAAAAAAGTAAAAAACCAAAAACCAATGAGATCAATGCAAGTGAATATTTTACAGACCCTGAACTTGGAAGGAAAATAGATTTTTCACGATGAATACCTTTGTTATAATTTTGCTTTTTGTAAATCTTGGCTTGATGGCTGTTTTTTTTATAGTTACAAAACGAAATTTTTCTCAAAATAAATATGCCGAAAATATGAAAAGTGAGGTGGGAAAACTTATTGGCGAAATACAATTTCAAACGGAAACTTGTGTGCGAATTTTAGAGGACAAAATAGCAGAGGCTAATGAAACAGTCAAAAAAGCAGAAAGTCGTTTGGAAGTTATAAATGCTGAGCTTGTCAAACAAGAAAAGGAAGTTGTTGTTTTGGACAAGCTTATGGAAGACAATTCAAAAAAAATAAAAAAAGAACAACAAATAAAAAGAAATGAACGTTTAAAACCTGCTGAAACTCCTACACTTTTTGATGAAGCGAAAATTATCAAAAAAGCTGAATCAAGCGAAGATAAAAACCAAAGTTCTCAAGTGCAAAATACTAAAAGCCTCGAAGACAACAAAGAAAGTATACAGATTTATTCTGACAGCAAGAATAACATAAAAAAATTTTCAGGTGAGCATGTTTTGAAAATGCATAGGGTGGGCGTTCCTGCTGAAATTATTTCAAAGAAAACAGGAATTCCACTTGGAGAAGTTTCGCTAATTATTTCGCTTTCAGAGGCTTAAAATTTTTGGCAAAAGGGTATTGACAAATCTTGGGTACAGTTTTTTCGTATCTTGAAAAAAACTTGGAATTGATATAAAATGTAAAAGATGTAATTTTTTTCCATTTTATTTGTTTTTTAACGGAGTAAAAGATGTCTGATATGCGTGTCCCGGGCGTTACGGGAACTTATGATAACTATGTTGAAGCCTTAATGAAGCTTGAGCGTATTCCACGTGATAATGCCCAAAAAGATTTAGATTTGTATAAGGATAAGCGTTCAGCTTGGCAGAATGTAAATAGGCTTGTTCTGGATTTACGAACTTCAGCGAATGAGCTTTATTCTTTTAACAATCCATTTGTGGAAAAAATAGTTGATTCCAGCGAAGAAAATGCAATCACTGCAAGTGCATCTCGCTCCGCAGAAAATGCGTCCTTTAAGATAAAGGTTGATAGAGTCGCAAGTACCGATAGCTTTCTTTCAAATCCTATTGACAAAAAACTACAAGTGCCTGCAGGGACCTATACTTTTACTGTAGGCGATAAACGCATTTCATTTAACTGGAATGGTGGTAACTACCGAAACTTTATAGAAAATATTAATAGACGTGGAAAAGATATTTTAAGTGTTTCAGAAATAAAAACAACAAGTGACAGCACTAGCTTGCTTTTTAAGTCGCAAGTTTCGGGCGAAGAAAATCGTTTGCAGTTTCACGACGATGCTTTAGACTTTGCTTTGGAACACGGAATTATTAAACGCAATGACACATCGGCTGTTGGTTTGGATAGGCAAAGTCTCGTTTTGAATCCTCGCTCATCGGACAAAATTGCTTTTTCCAAAACCGTGCGGGGCACAGATGGAAATGTTTTAGAAATAACTTTAAGTAAAGCTTATGGCTCGGGGACTAACCCTTCTACATCAAATTTTGACACACTCGAAGGAGGCGGTACTACTGGTACAGATGGCAAAACCTTTGAACAAATTGGGAGTATTTCTTATCAGGGGATTACAATTACCAATGAAGCGTCTTCGCCGGGGACACTGCCTGAGGGAATAAAACCACCTTCTAACGCAAATCCTAAAACAGAGACTTCGCCGAACTTTAATGATATGCCACAGGGCGAAGACTTAAATATTTTTTCACTGGAGTCTTCTCGAGGCGTGTTAATTCCGATGCCTTCGATTTCAAATATTGATGGTGAGCAAAAAATAATTGTTGACTTAGCAGAATACGGCGATGTAAAAGCCCTTGTGCTTAATAATCCAAATTCGGGTGTAGTTATTGATGTGCAAAATGTACGAATTTATGACCCTAAGTCAACGGGCGAATACACAGCGGCTAATCCCGTTTCGGTGGCAGCGGATGCGATTATTGACTTTGAGGGGATAAAAATCCAACGCCCTACAAATAAAATTGATGATCTTATTCCCGGTGTAACTTTAAACCTTCACGACAAAACCGAAGGAATAGCGAAGGTCGACATAAAGCCTGACAACGAACTTATAAAAAATGCTATTATCGAATTTGTGGCAAAATATAATCAAGTTTTAACTGAAGTAAATATTTTAACACAAATTAAAACTTATATTATAGATGAAATAACTTATCTTACAGATGAAGAGCGTGAAGCTGCAGAAAAACGACTAGGGCTTTTTTCAGGTGACTCATCATTAAACTCTTTAAAAAATAATTTACGCTTGATAACAAGTTCGCCTTATCGTTCCCACGATGATACAAAGATTATGCTTTTAAGTAGTATGGGGATTTCAACAAATGCTTCAATGGGGGTTAGTGAGCTGGAAGCTGGACAAATGCGCGGCTATCTTGAAATAGACGAAAAAAAATTGGATGAATCAATAGAAAACAATCTTAATGATATAAAACTTTTTTTTGGCTTTGATCAAGATGGAGATAAGCTTGTGGATTCAGGGTTGGCGTTTAGGCTTTATGAGCAAATTACGCCTTATACACAAAGGGCTGGAATTTTTAGCACTCGAATTTCTTCTTTAGATTCAAAAATTTCGAAAACAAATGATAAAATTGCTGAATATGACAAAAAGTTAAAGGTTAAAGAAAAAGAATTAAAACAAAAGTACAAGTCTCTTGAAGGTGTATTAAAGGATATGCAAAATCAATCCGATAAAATAAAGAGCTTTACTACACCAAAAGGAGATTAGGTTTTGTTGAAAATTTTTATAAATAATGAGCCTTTGGATTTTAAAATCGAGAGCGAAAAAAAAATTGGTGGCGTTCTCGGCGAGGTGGAAAAGTTTTGTAATAAAAACGGGCATACAGTTTTCCATGTTCAAGCAAATGAAAAAGCCATTGCTCCAGAAAGTCTTGATGAGCTTTTTAATATGCCCGTTTCTACGGATTTAACTCTCAGACTTTTTACAAGGTCGGGAGAAGAAATCAAAGAAAGTATTAAAATACTTGGCAAAAACTTTTTTGAGGATGCAGAAAGCTTAACTGAAGTTTCGGTAAAAATGCAAACAGGCGATGACCTTTTTGTATTAAATTTAATCGAAAAGATTTCGGAAAATATGAAAACCCTGCTTAATTTTTTACGCTTGGAAAATCTGAGTAAGGTTGGGGTTAATACAAAGCTAGGGGATACAAGCATTTTAGAGGAACAGCAAAAGGTAAATGAATTTTTAAAAGAAATTACAGATGCCTTTGAAGAAAAAGATATTATTACAGTTTCAGATTTGTCGGAATATGAATTAGCTCCGGCATTACAAAATTTAGGAAAAGGATTAGCTACATTATAAGTAGAAAATAGGTAGAGAAGTTTATGGTTGTTTTAAAAATTACTGATATCGTTCGCACAACTGACCTCGTTTTTTATATGGACGAGTTTGAAGCGACTGCTACTTACAATATTTTGGGAGTAGAGCAGAAAGGGCGTATTAAGTTTCGTATTGAAAATACTGCAACAGGGCAGAAACATCTTAGTGTTCAACTATTAGATGAAATAGATTATCCTATTTTACGATTGCAAATGGAACTCAAACAAAAAATTAGCGAACTTATAAAAGCAAATAAACTTCCGCTTTAGTTTATGCTGACAGCTCTAAAGGCTTTAATTTTTAGAGCTGTCGGTTTTATGCTAAACTTTTCGAATACACAAAGCTCAAACGAATATTATAACAGGTATTTTCGCAATGCGATGTCCGTTGCAACTATTCGTTTCGTCTTTTTATTTCGGCACAAAAAACAGCGTAGCCAGATGTCAAGTCTGTATCGTAAACAGCAATTTCATCACTCACATCAATATTGTGCTTTGTAAAATTCCAAATACCCTTGATGCCTTTTTCTGCTAAAAGTTCAGCAATTTCTTGGACATTTGCATCATAGCTCAAAGTAAAAATCGCGATGCTTGGTTTTAACTCATCAAACTTTTTTTCCAGCAAGTCGATTTTTAATATTTTCAAATTTCCAATTTTTTTGCCAATCTTTTCCTTGTCTTTGTCAAAGATTGCTACGATGTTTAGACCTGCTTTTGCAAATTCGGAATGCAAAGCTATTGCCCGTCCGAGATTTCCCGCTCCAAGCAAAAACGCATCCTTAGGTTCATTCCAAGTCAAAAACTCGTTAATGCCTGAAACAACCTCAGCCGTTTTATAACCTCGTTTCGGGATTCCCTTCAACCCCGCAAAAGCCAAATCTTTCCTAACTTGAATCGAAGAACTACCTTGTAATTCTGCTATTTCAGTACCTGAAATAAACTCTTTTTCCTCTTGCAAAGCTTCTTCAGCTAAATGCAAATAACTTGGAAGCCGCTCATATGTCGGCGTAAACTCAAGTTTCGATTTTGTCATCTCTCACCTCACAAAATAAAACTTGCCATATTATAGCATTAAAAATTTTTTTTGTCAAGGTTTACAAGATTTTTTTATTTTATTTTCAAGAGGAAGGGCTAACAAAAAATAAGACTTGTCCGTGCTTTGCAAAAAACGCTTATCTCCTTGCTTTAGATGGGCAAGGAGTTTTTAAACTTAACGTTGAGCTAAAACGCAAATCTGGCAAAGTTGGGACAAGAATTTTTGACACAAAAATGCTTGTCCTTAAGCAAGCCAGAGCTACGCTCCTCGCTGTATCACTCTACCCAAAAAACGACAAGGCAGATACCCACATATTTGAAAGTGGAAATGCCTAATAAATAAATGGAAAAACCCGCTTTGGTTTTGTTTTTGCAAACTCTTCGGGAAATTCTTCTTGGTACTTTTTGTGAATTGCGTGAGCACGAGGTACAAGATTTGCCATTGTCCAAAGAACGAAAAACGCACCGGGTAGCGACCAAGACAAAAAGGCAAAACCTATCCACTCAACGATTTCACCAAAATAGTTTGCACTTGTAACATATTTGTATGCACCCTTTTTGGGGAAATAATGTTTGCTGTCACCGTTTTGTCGCAAGGAACGAATATAGGCATCAGAGCTTAAGTTTGTCCACATACCCACAGTAAATAAAATTGCACCCAACAAAAAGCGAGCATCGAAGAGCCAGTTGACTGTATAATAATTTTCAGGCGATAAATAAAAAACCCAGCTTGCAATCAAAAATGCGTTAACAGTATTAAAAAACATTCCCATCAACACAATTAAAACAGGCATCTTTCCATTACCTTTTAATAAAAATGGAAAAATTAAAGTACGCTGAACATAATGTCCAATGTAAAACCCCACAATTACAAGCGAAACAAAATTATCCTTGCGTGGAGAAAAAGCCATCATCACAATCATAACAATGAGTGTTGGAACTTCCATTAAAAACCACGCAAATTTATTGTTAAAAGCAGGTCCCCATTTTTTGTTTATAAACTTGCCGTAGCCCGCTTCTACAAAATACAAAGCAATAAAACAAAGTACACCACTTATCGTCATAATAAGAAGCACCCAATTATAAATTTGCTGATGTAATTCTAAAGACATAATAACTCCTTCTGTCTATTTCATTTTTGCCAGTCTTCCAACAGCAAAATTTTTGAAAGACGTTTTTAAGCTTTTCAAACAAGCAATGTCTTTGATTATACGCTTTTTAAAGATAAAAGTTAAGAGGAGGCAACAACTATCACAAAGAAAATTAAACCAGAGCTTAAAAATATACCGAAATTTTGGATATTTAGCAATTTTAGAAAATATTTGGACAAGGTCGCTACGCTCCTATTTTTAAAAATCGAAATATTAAATTTTCGCTTTTGCGTTTTACTTGCGTTATGCTCTATTCGCTTTGAGTTTGATTGCTGTTCTACGATTTTATTAAAATAGCACGCCGATAGGCGTGCCGAAAATATAGTTTGCTTATTTTGATAAATTGCAAAACCATTAATTTTGAGAATAGCATTGTTAAAATTAGTTTGAGACTTTTATTTTTTTGTATTTTTTGTATAATATAAATATGCTGACAATTTTAATCATAGTTGTTTTAATTTTGACAATACTGGCTTTTTTTTCAACAGCTTTTGGAGAAACAATTATTGATTATTTTTCTTTTTTTGTGGAAGGGCAAAAATATGACTTTTTAATTGCTGAATTACATCTTTTATGGAAAGTTTCAAAAAAGGCAAATATAAAAAATCGAACTCGTCTTTTTTGGTCTGTTGCCGCCGTAGAGGAAGCCATTTACTTTTTAACAAAACAGCAAACAACTACCATCGATTTGACTGAAAAAGAAAAGCTTACAAAATTGCTTTCAAAGTTATACGACTTTCGTACGAAAATTGAGCTGGAAAGTGTACAAAAAAAACGAGGCTTAGAAAGCACTTCCCAAATACGCCCGGGGCAGATTTGTGTTTTGGTTTTTGCAGAGCTTGGACAATTTTACGCAAGTGTAATTGAAAATGTACGAGGGAAGATTGTTTTGCGAAGTGTTGGCGAAATTCCAAAAACTTTTAATTTCGATTACAAAGGTGATGTGAGTGTTTATCTTTGGCGAAAGGGCGATGCAGGCTATATTTTTAAAACGCAAGTTTTAGGAATAGAGTATACAAACACAGGCACGCTTTTTACAATCGCTCCTTCTAGAAATGTAATGCGCACCCAAAAACGCAAGTCCGTACGTGCAGTCGCAAATTTCCCCGCCCTTCTTTATGTACAACATCCCGAAACTGTTCCAAACATTTTACCAGAAACTGTAAATGGTGTAAAATGCATTGTTAAAGACATTAGCGAAGACGGTGCACAAATTTTGGTAAAAGGGCGAGCAGTCAACGGAATGCGTGCAAAACTCCAATTTGAACTTGCCCCAACAAAGGTTGTAATGTTCGTAAAAACGATTCGCTTTGTTTATAGCAATAGCCAAAATATTTCCAAAGTTCATATGTCTTGCGAAAAAATCAGCGACGAAAGTCGCAACGCAATTTTATCCTATGTTTACCGAATTGCAACTCCAAGTGAAGATATTTTTGCAGACTATGAAGAAAACTAGTTTTTGAATTTTCCCTTTGACTTTTTTTTGTTTTTCTGATATAATTGGCAACTATGCAAAAACCGTTGATTGTACAAGGTGACAGAAGTATTTTGTTAGATGTTCATGCGGACAAAACAAAGGAAGCACGATTTGCTTTAATTCCATTTGCAGAATTGGAAAAGTCGCCTGAACATTTGCACACTTATCGGCTGACAAATTTATCCTTATGGAATGCAGCGAGTGCAGGGCTTAAAAGTGAGGATATAATTGAACTTTTGAAAAGCTATAGTCGATTTGCTTTTCCCGCATCATTGTCAGTTTGGATAAAAGAAACAATGAACCGTTATGGGATAATTCGTTTGGTAAGTAGCGATAACGATGACTACCTTCGCCTTGTTACAAGTAGTGAAAAAATTTTTCGAGAGCTTTTGGCAACTAGGGCTTTGTCAAAATATATTACCCTCGAAAGCGAAAAAGAAAAAAGCTTTTTATTAAAGGTTTTGCATCGGGGAACGGTCAAGCAATTATTGTTAAAGCAAAACCTACCTGTAAAAGATGAAGTACCTCTTGTGGAAGGAGAACCTTTGGAACTTAGCTTGCGAAAAAAAACGCTTTCGGGGGCTGAGTTTGAAGCTAGAGATTATCAGAGTATTGCTTGTGAAACCTTTGTTGGTGAAAAGCAAGTAGGCACGGGTTTTGGAACTATTGTTCTCCCTTGCGGTGCTGGAAAAACCGTTGTTGGCATTTTGGTGATGGCAGAACTGCAAACAAATGCTTTAATTTTAACGCCAAATATTTCTGCGGTTTATCAGTGGCGACGCGAGCTTTTAGATAAAACAAGTTTGACGGATGAGCAAATTGGAGTTTATTCTGCGGAGCGAAAAGAAATAAAAGAAGTAACAATTGCCACCTATCAAATATTAACTTGGCGTAAAAGTGAAACTGATGATTTTCCACATTTTGACATTTTTAAGAAAAGGCGTTGGGGTTTAATAATTTATGACGAAGTTCATCTACTTCCCGCACCTATTTTTCGAATCACTGCGGAACTTCAGATTATTCGGCGACTTGGGCTTACTGCAACTCTTGTTCGCGAGGACGGTTTAGAAACTGATGTTTTTAGCTTGGTGGGTCCTAAGCGTTATGATGTGCCTTGGAAAGAGCTTGAGGAAAAAGGCTGGATTGCCCACGCGTATTGTGTGGAAGTGCGAGTAGCACTCCCTAGCGAAAAAGAAATTGAGTATGCAGTGGCAGGACAGAGACAAAAATACCGAATTGCTAGTGAAAATGACGAAAAGGTAAAATGTGTTTTGGATGTTTTAAAAAAGCACGATGGAGAATCTATTTTGGTAATTGGGCAGTATATTTCGCAGTTGGAAAATATTGCAGAAAAAATATCTGCTCCTCTTTTAACAGGTAAAACTTCCACAATTGAACGAGAGCGACTTTATCGTGACTTTAGAGAAGGGAAAATTAAGGTGCTTGTTGTGTCAAAGGTTGCAAACTTTGCAATAGATTTACCTGATGCTTCTGTTGCTGTTCAGGTTTCAGGCTCTTTTGGTAGCCGTCAAGAAGAGGCACAAAGGCTCGGACGAATTTTGCGTCCGAAGGAAAAGGATTCTTATTTTTACACAATTGTTACAAAAGAAACTGTGGAAGAGGAGTTTGCAGAAAAGCGTCAAAAATTTTTAGCGGAACAAGGCTATGAATATGCAATAATTGCTGACGGTAAAATTCTCTAAGTTATTTACAAACTTGCTAATATTAAAATATTTTAAGTCTTGATGGATTTACGGTTTTAAAAAACGCTTGCTTGTAAAAAAATTAAAAGAATGATATAATCTTGCACACAAAAAATGAGGACATATGATAGAAATAAAAAATTTACATCCACTTGAAATAAAAGTATTAAATAAATTTTCTGTTGGCGAAGAGTTAACAAATCAGCTTTTGGAAAAAAGTCTTGATTTTAAAGAAGGTCATGCAAACCAAGTTTTTTCTTGGTTGCAAATGAAAAACTTAATTGACGAAAAAAGTCGCACGACTGAAGTCTTTTATGAGCTTACAGAACTCGGTGAAAAATTTTGTGCAGAGGGCTTACCGATAATTCGTGTGTTAAACTTGCTTTCTGAAGGCAAACCGCTTTCTATGCCTGAAATCGCAAAAAGTTTAAACTTAGAAAACAAAGATGTAGGTGTTGCTTTTGGTCAGCTTTCAAAAGATGGTGCTGTAAAAATGGACGAGGATAAAAATGTTTTTTTTGTTAAAATGCCCTCTTCAATGGATGAAAAATACTTGGTACAAAAAAGTTTAATCCAAAAGGCAAAAGCGAAAGCGGATAAAACTTTAAGTGAAGCCGAGCTTTCCAAAGCTGAAATCAAAGCAATAAAAGCTATTGCAAAAAAACGAGGCGCAAGCGATGTAGCTTTTAAAATCGTAGAAAGAGACCGTCTTGTTTATGCTTTAAACGAAAATGCAATACCGGTAAAAGCTGAGTTAAAAAGCTTGCGTTTAACTGGCGACGAAACAGGGCAACTAACAAGTGAAATGTTAAAAACAGGAAGCTGGCGAGAGGCTACCTTTCGCAGCTACAATATTGATTTGCCTCCTGCGCGTTTAATACCCGGACGAGAAAATGCATATTCGGCTTTTTTAGAAGATGTAAAAGATAAGCTAGCAAATTTAGGCTTTCAGGAAATTGAGGGGGATCTTGTACAAACGGACTTTTGGAATTCGGACGCTCTTTTTATGCCCCAGTTTCATTCTGCACGGGATATTCACGATGTGTATTATATTAAAAATCCGAGCCACGCAAAGACAATTGAAGAGCCGTATTTAACAAATGTAATAAAGATTCACGAGGACGGTGGTGAAACCGGAAGTCGTGGTTGGAATTATAAGTTTGATGTTGACTTTACAAAACAGCTTTTGCTTAGAAGTCAAGGCACAGCCTGTTCTGTGCGTAAACTTGCAAGTGTAGAAATACCCGGAAAATATTTTACGATTTCCCGATGTTTCCGATATGACAAGGTTGACGCTACGCATTTGCCAGACTTTTACCAACTTGATGGTATTATAGTAGGCGAGAATGTAAACTTGCGCACGCTTTTAGGAATGTTGCGAACCTTTGCTGTGGAAATCGCTGGTGCTACGGAAGTTAAGTATGTTGGTGCATACTTTCCATTTACCGAGCCTTCAATTGAAGTGCATGTAAAGCATCCTGTGCTCGGTTGGTTTGAGCTTGGCGGAGCAGGAATTTTCCGTCCAGAAGTTACACAAGCACAAGGAGTAGAAGTTCCTGTTTTAGCTTGGGGACTCGGCATTGATCGAATGGCACTTTTAGCCTTAGGTGTAAATGACTTACGAGAGCTTTTTAGCACAGATATCGAAAAAGTTCGCTTGAGAAAATAAACTCGCTTGCTTGTGGACTTAAGACACTGAGCATTGTTCTGTGCTTTAAATTATTATTTTTTGAAAGTTTAACAATTGTACGACTTGTCCGTGCTTTGCGAAAAACCCGCTCTCGCCACGGACGGCGAGCTAGTATTTGCTTTTGCGAGTTTTGAGTTTTCCTTGCATTATAAATAGAAAATTCAAAACTCGTCCACCTTAAAAAAACACGGATGTTTTTTTAAGGTGAGTTTTGCGCTCATCGCTTGTGAGTTTGATTTCTGTACTTTGCTTTTCTTAAAGTAGCACGCCAAAGGCGTGCCGAAAATACGGTTTGCTTATAGCGTTAAATTTGTCTTTGGTAAAATTTTATGACTTGAAATTTTTTGATCTTGCTTGTAAAATGAGATGTAAGCTTGTTTGTGTCTTGAAAATTGGGAAAACTAAAAATGAAAAAACTTGATGGTTTTGTTAAACAGATTTTTATTTTTGTAATTGTTTTAATCGTTTTGTTGGGAATTTCACTTGCGATTTTCTTTATGCGTAAGTACAAAAAAAACTATACAAAGCTCCCCACAAAAAATAAATTGCTTTCGAGTTGGCAGGCGAAGGACTATCAAAAAAGTTTGGATCAAACAAAAGAGATTTTAGAAAGACGTCCAGACGATGCAAATGTTCGAGCCTTGCACGGCTTTGCTGCATACTATCTTTCTTCTGCCCAAACAAATGAAACCGAAGCGGTTGATCTTTTGGACGATAGTATTGTTTCCTTACGCAAAGCCCTTTACACGATTGACCAAAAAGATTTGGTACAAGTTTATTATATTTTGGGCAAAGCCTATTACCAAAAGGGTTATTTTTATTATGACCTTTCTTTAAAATACTTAAACAAAGTTTTTGAAATGGGAGGAAAATATTCCGACCTAAATAAATTTCGTGGAATGGCTTTTTCTCAACTAGACGAAAACGAAAAAGCTATTGAGGCGTTTACGCAGGCATTGAGTTCGGAAAGTGATGAGTTTTTGCTTTACGCTCTAGCAAAAACTTATATGAAAGTTGACAATTTGGAAAAAGCAAAAATGTATTTAACAGAGGCTGCGGAAAAAGCAAAGGACATTATGCTAAAGCTAAATTGCAAATCAAAGTTGGCAGAAGTTTATTTTAGCGAAAAAAAATTGGAAAAAGCGCGGGCTGAATATATAAGCATTTTAAAGCTTGACGAAACTTATGCTGATGCTTATTACGGCTTGGGTTTAATTTACGAACAAGGGGGCGACTTAATTGCAGCCCGAGCGGAATGGCGAAAAGCCTTAAAAGCAAATCCTTTACATAGCAAAACTATAGAAAAAATGAAATAGGAAAAATTCTATTCCATTTTTACTAGCTCAAATGAATTTCGGCATTGTTGTTTACAGCCAAAATCGTTTTACAATTAGCACAACGGTAGCGTCCAGGTCTTTTAATATTCAACTTGTGTTCACAAAACGGACAGGTCAAAATCTTTGGGAATAAATCTAATGGGGCTTGCTGGTATTTGCTTTCCAAAAATGCTATGGCTTCTGCAATGCTGTCTTTAATTGGGAAAAACTGCGAAAAACCCAAAAGATGAAAAACATCATAAACCTTAGGTTTTACATTTACCAAAACAACATTTCCCCCGCGTGGTTTAATCGTTTTGAGAAAAATTGAAAAAGAACCAATGCCAGTAGACGAAACATAAGTCAATTTTGTACAATCAAAAATCAATTGCAAATACCCTTCAGCAATTGCCTTTGACACCTGCGTTTGAAAATAAAGAAAATTATAGGTGTCAATATATCCGTCCAATTGCAAAATCAAGTAACGCGTATTTACCTTTTCAAGCTCAATCTTTAAACTGTCATCTTGCTCATCATCAAAGCCAAAAATAATTTCGTTATTCATATTTAACAACACAATTATAAACTAAAAATAAAAAAGCTACAAGACTTATAAATTTTTAAAATACTTGTTTGAATGTTTATAAAGTTTTAACAAAAATAAGACTTGTCCTTACTTGATAAAAATACCACTCCTGTCCACGGACGGCGGGCTAGTAATTTGCTTTTGCGAGTTTTGAATTTTCCTTGCATTATAAATAGAAAATTCAAAACTCGACCACCTTGAAAAAACAAGGACGTTTTTTCAAGGTGACCGCTCTTGGATAACTCAGGGTCTTAAACTAACAGTGAGTTACAACGCAGAACTGGCAAAGTCGGGCGGGAATTTTTTCTCCAAAAAATTCCCGCTTAAGCAAGCCAGAGCTACGCTCCTCGCTGGAGCGTAAACTTCAAAAAACTATAAGCAAACATATTTATTTTCTAGCTCACATTTGTTTTTATAAGTTTCAAATTGCATTTTGAAAAGTCCTTTCGAACAAAAGTAACCGAACCTTATTGTGAGTTTCGAGAGGCCTTAATACTAATCGCCAAACAAATCATCAGCCAAGTTATTAAAACACGAAGGTGGTTTTATGCAAGGTGGTGCAATAGAGGGAGAAGAAATTCCTACCCAGTGCGAAATGGGGCTGTGCACTTGATGCTTGTCCAAAACTCTGCCGTCATCAAACTCGCCGATGTAACGCCCCAAATCGTTGTATACATGCGTTCCTCGAATTTGTCCGCGCCCCCGCCCCTTCATATCGTAAATTTTACCATTACGAACTATGCCTACAGGCTTCCCCTTTTTGTCATAAATATACTCGTCCATAAATCGTCTCCTAAAAGTGCAAGGCATTTCCGTTCATTTGCAATTATGCACATTGTACACAAAATATAAAAACCAGTCAAGCAGTCGTTTTAAATGGCAAACATTTTTCGTTTTTAAATATAACATTTGTAAGACTTGTCCGTGCCTTGCGAAAAACGCTTTATCCCTTCGTTTTGGATAACTCAGGGTCTTAAACTAGCGTTGAGCTAAAACGCAAATCTGGCAACGAGGGCGAGACTTAACAAAACAGACTAGTTCCAATTGAGAAAAACACGGACGTTTTTTCCTCGCCACGGACGGCGAGCTAGTATAAAACAACAGCGACGTTTTGCAACAAATCATTTTGTCAAGTTGCAAAACTCGTCTACCTTAAAAAAATACGGACGTTTTTTAAGGTAAGCGTTAGGGATGGAAAGGGAGCAAAAGCATTTTTTCAAAAATGCTTTTGCTGTACACAAAGGCACGGCAATTTCCGTGCCTTTGTACCGACAGCCCTGCACAGCCCGACCCGAACGATAGTGAGGGAAACGCCCTTGAAAAAAAAACAAAAATCAGTATAATGTAAGTCTGTTGAAGAATTTTCAAAATCATTTACTTTTATAATAGTAGAGGCGGATTATGGGTACCCGAGGTGAAATTTTTACGAAGCCTGTTAAAGCACGAAATAGGACTTATTTTTTTAATGTAAAAGAAAACACAAAAGGAGATATTTTTTTACAAGTTGTGGAAAGTAAAGACACAGATGGAGCGGGCTTTGAACGTCACTCAATTGTGGTTTTTGAAGATGAGCTACAAGATTTTTTAAAAGGGTTGGATGAAAGTCTCGGTTTTATCGAGGCAAATCGCAAAGCTCAGTCAAAAGCGCGTTTTGAAAGGTTTCAAGAAAGTCGCAAGAGGGAAGGCTCGCCTCGCTCAAAGCGTGAAAAATCAGAGTATAGCAGTTCAAAGGTTTCCAAAAAACAAGAAGGAAACCGAGCAAGTCTTTTCAAAAAAAAGACAAAAAAAGTTGTTAAAATTTATCCAAAAGATAAAAAAAGATAGACTTTTATGTTATAGGTCTTTGACTTTTTTTTTGTTTTTGATATAATAAAAGTCAAGGTAAAAAGGCTTTGCCAAACTTAAGGATGACGAGGTGAGAGGTTCCCGTTCTTTCGAACAGGTAATTTTGAAAGTGTTCAAAATTAGTCATTCTTAAATGTAAGGCAAAGCCAAAATTTATTTAATTTCTAAAAACTCTTCATTTCCTAAACACTCAAAAGCTAAGTCATATTCAAAATTGTCGAGTTGTGAATTTTCAAGTAAATTTATCGAAAGTGCAGTCCCACAACTAGAGCTAATCTTTCGCGGAACAGCAATCAACTTTGCTTCTTTTGCAAACTCGCATTTTTGTGCATTTTTAAAGGCTGTTAAAGCTTCAAAATGAGTATTAAAGGTTAGAAGATATGTTTTCATTTTAATTTTTTGTGGCTATAATTTTATAGCCGTCATCTATTGTTTTAATCTCAAGTTTTACGCCTTTCGATTCCAAAAAACGCCTAACATTTTCCTTTGCAACATCGGAGCTGACAAGTATTTCAAACTCGCTCTTTTTTGCTAAAGCTTTTTTTGCCTTTACTACAGGAGCGGGGCAAGCCAAGCCGCGTGCATCAATTGTTTCCATATTAGCTCCTGCTATTTTTGTAAATGTTCAAAGAAGCAATTACAACAGCAACGACCAAACCAACTACAACAGCAATCATTCCTGCGCTTGTCGGTCCTTTTGGTGATGAAGCTAAACCGAAGTTGTGGGCAAAAGCCGCTCCAGCGGTTAAACCTAAAACGGTCATCGTGGAATCGCTGTTTCCTTCCGCCGATAAAATAATTTGACGCAAAGGACAACCACCAAGTAAAACACTTCCAAAGCCAACCAAAACCATTCCCAAGCCGTTCCAAAGCCAGTCGTTATGTGCGACAGGTTGTCCGGCAAAACCGGGGTTAAATTGTCCTAAAATAAGTGAAAATATAAAGGTTGTCAACAAGATTGCAATGGCACCAAAAAGAAGATGGAAATCTTTTAACAAAAATGAGTCACGAATTCCGCCGACTGTACAAAGCCTGCTTCGTTGTGCCAAAGCGCCGACAAGCAAACCTGCTCCAAGCGAAAATAAAATCGGAGCTCGTGCACCGCCTGGTCCCTTGCCTACTTCTGAAAAAAGCAAAACACCAGGGAAAGCAACCAACAAAAGCAAAAACGCTAAAGCTACGACAACTGGGAGAAAGCCCTCAGTTTTTGATTGCTCGTAATTTCTTTCAAACGAAAAGCCTTGGTTCAAAGCTAGAACGCCTGCCAAAACTCCAATTACAAAACCAACTAAACCGGAAATTGCATTAAGGTCGCCTGCACCCAAGCGTAAAAACATGCGCAAGGGACAACCTAAAAACATTAAAGCGCCGATTGTAACAAAAAAACCTAAGATAAAGCGTGAAAAGGTTGCTGAACCTCCTACAGGTTTGAACTCCTTTGAGAGCAAAGCCGCAATAAAGGCTCCTAAAACCAAACCCATAATCTCAGGTCGCATATACTGAACTATCCCAGCACTATGCAAGTGCAAGGCTCCTGCTATATCACGTAAAAAGCACGCAATGCAAAAGCCCATATTTCCGGGATTTCCAAATTTAACAAGCATAACGGCAACAATACCGACAATAATGCCTGTTAGAATAATCATGAAATGTTTTTTCATAAACATCCCTCCATAAAATATTTTTTCGAGGGATGCTAAAATTAAGTTTTTACCTTAAAAGAAACAGCCCCCTAAATTTTGCGAAGAATTAAAAATTAATTCAAATGTAAAAACTCATTTTTTCATAATTGCCTTCTATTCTTATATTTTTTTCTTATATTTTTTCTTGCTTTATACAAGCCTAGCATAAAAGAGTTTCCTAAAAACGTTTAGGAAACCTCTTAACACATTTTATACAAAGCTTTTAAAAAGTCAAGTCCCTTTAATCTAAAAGCTTTGTATTTTTTTATTATTCCGAATCTAGTTCCAAGCCTTCCGGAATATCCATATTGGTATAAACATGTTGGACATCATCATCCTCTTCAAGATTATCCACCATCTTTAGGATTTTTTCTGCCTCTTCCTTATCGAGACTCACATAATTGTCGGGAACCATTGAAACTTCAGCCGAAAGAGAAGTAAAGCCCTTGGACTGCAAAACCTCCAAAACATCCCCGAAGTCATTTGGGTCGGTAAGCACGGTGATTATTCCGCCTTCAGACTGGATATCCTCAGCTCCCGCTTCCAAAGATGCCTCCATAATCTTATCTTCGGAAACAACTTCGCTATCGTATTCGATAACGCCTTTGCGGTTAAACATATAGGCAACCGACCCTGTTGTCCCCAAGTTTCCACCAGAGCGGGAAAAAATATGTCGCACCGAAGCAGCTGAACGGTTTTTATTGTCCGTCAAAACTTCCACCAAAACCGCAACTCCACCAGGTCCATAACCTTCATAAACTAGCTCTTCATAGACAGCGGCACCCAATTCGCCAGTACCTTTTTTTATAGCCCGCTCAATATTATCATTGGGCATATTTGCTGCCCTTGCTTTTAAAATAGCTGTTCTCAAACGTGGATTGTTATCCGGGTCGCCACCATCTTTTGCAGCAATTGAAATTTCTTTAACAATTTTAGTAAAAAGCCGCCCTCGCTTTGCGTCCGCAGCTCCTTTAGCGTGTTTAATTGTTGCCCATTTACTATGTCCTGACATATAATCTCCTCAAATCAAGCTTGAAATCACATTGTACTCAAAAATGCATTGAATGTCAAGAGGAGTAAATAAAATAACCGGAATTTTTTTTGGACATTCTAGTTTGAGTTTGGTTTATCGCTATTTCTAGCAAACTTAAAACTAGCAAACCTGTTATACGGGACTGTCGGTACGAACACACTAAACATTTGACTTAAATAATGGCAGTGGTTGGAATACCCAAAAGAAAAAGGAAAAAACACGATTTAAATTATATTATGACTTGAATTTTTTTGATTAACATACATACTATGTATTATGTAAAAAAGGTGGTGTCTAATGAAAAAGTTGAAAGCAAAGTTTCCATTAGTTGCGAAATTGATAATTATTACTAGTATTATTGTAGTTTTTTCGGCGGGTATTTCAAGCTTATTTTTATCCTATTTTTTTATGCGTGACACGGAAACCCGTACACAAGAAAATAATATGACCCTTGTTGAAGTTTTTGCTACAAGAATGGAAAACGAACTCAAGGAAGCATACTCCTCTTCTATAATTCTTTTGGATACCTTGCATTTATCAAGCTCAAATACTGCGAGCGAGGTTTTTAAAAGTAACTTTTTTTCTAGAAATGCGAAAATTGTTTATATCGGTACGGAGAATACTATCAGTCTTAATGACAAGTTTTTTATGAGCTATGAAAAAGATCCGCAAGTGGTAAATGACTTTTTACAAGCTTATCGTGAAAGTTTAATAAAAGCTAGAAATGGCGAATTTTTTACAGTAAATGCAACGCCTTTTTTTGGTATACCAACATTGGCACTTTTAACACCTTATGCGGAGCAAGGCACAAAGGACTACTTAGTAATTATTTTGTCCACAGAAGGCTTACAAGAAAACAGCGAAGCTAGCTCAACATACACGACCTTTGCTATTGCCGAAGACCAAACGCTCCTTGTTTATCCAGATATTAAAACTTTGCAATTGGGCGTTTTAAAACGGAGCGAAGAATTTTATAAAAAAATTAACGAGGGAAGTCAAAAACTTTTACAGTTTTTACACGAGGAAGATGGTGAAGAATTTTTTGTAGCTGTTTCTAAAGTTGACTTTGGGCGTTTTATTGCCATTTCCCAAATCCCTGCTAAGCTAGTTTATGAAGCTAGAGATTTAATGATTCGACGAAACATAGTTTTAGTAGCAATTATTTTATTTTTAGCCCTTTTAATAATTTGGTTTTTTGCTCAAGGTATGTCTCGCCCAGTTATTGCTTTAAAAGATGCCACCGAGCAAATTGAAGCTGGTAACTATAATGTAAATCTCAAAGCAACGACAAACGATGAAATTGGACTTTTAACTAATTCGTTTGTCAAAATGGGCAAGGGCTTGGCAGAGCGAGAACGCTTACGCGAAACCTTTGGTAAGTTTGTAAACAAAGAAATAGCCGAAAAAGCTACCCGTGGCGAATTGAAACTTGGGGGCGAGCGTAGAACTGCTACTATTTTCTTTTCTGATATTCGTTCATTTACTGCAATTTCCGAAAGCTTGTCGCCCGAGCAGGTTGTTGAGTTTTTGAATGAATATATGACTCGTATGGTTGACTGTATTGAAGCGACCGGCGGTGTTGTCGACAAGTTTATCGGGGATGCGATAATGGGGCTTTGGGGCGTTCCTATTTCTACAGGGGATTATGCAAAGGATGCAGAACAAGCATTAAAAGCTATGCTTATGATGCGTGAAAGTTTGTTAGAATTTAACAAGGACAGAGGAACTCCTGATAAGCCCATTATTAAAATCGGTTGTAGTGTAAATACAGGACCCTGTCTTGCAGGGCAAATTGGTTCTTCTAAGCGAATGGAATATACTGTTATCGGTGATGCGGTAAATACGGCAAGCCGAATTGAAGCTTTGAATAAACCATTTGGCACGGATATTTTAATTTCAGAAAATACTTATAAACTTTTGAAAGATAAGTTAATAGTCGAACCGATGACTCCAATTAAAGTAAAGGGCAAAGAAGATGCTTTACAAATATATGCTGTGATAAATTTTAAGGGTGCAAACGGACCTAAAACCCTTGCGGAGGTTCGTCAATTAGTTGGTATTATCCCGCCTAAAAACATAGCAAATCCTGACGAGGAATAAGTAAAATATGAAATACTTTCGAAAAAGTGATATAATTGTAATTATCGTAATAGCTCTGATTGAAATTTTTTTGATTACTCTTTATTTTATGTTGGGAGCTTTTAATTTAAAAAGCCGAGGAGTAATTGGTATTGTTCACTTTAAAAAAAATATTGCAACGAGACGACAAACTGATGTTTTTCATTGGCAAGGAATAAAAAGTGGGAGTACCTTATACGAATACGACACTCTTCGAACAGCAGGAAGCTCCGACGCGACAATTGAGTTTTTTGATGGGACTACAACTGAGCTTCACTTGTCGGAAAACTCTTTGATAAAACTCGGTGGCTTAAAATCTTCACAGCTTGTGGAATTAGAAAGTGGAGAAATAAATATTTCAAGTGCTTTAGCCACAGGAGCTAAAGGAAAAACTATCTCTATTGGTGGTAAAACCTTAGAATTTTCCGAAGATACAAATTTAGTAATTTCTACTTCAGAAGATGGCGACACAAACATTGAAGTTATGACGGGCGAGGCAAAACTTTTTGATGATGAAAAAGAAATTTCCCTAAATAGCTTGCAACAAATTAAACTTTCGTCTACGGGAGAACTTGGCGAAGTAAAAAAACTGCCTGTAGCACTGCTTTCGCCAAAGGGAGGAAAAAAACTAATAGCCCTTGGTGATAATGCAAAAGTTCCTTTTAGTTTTGTTGCTGAAAATTCTGAAAATGTAAAATTACTTGTTTCGGATACTCCAAACTTTGAAAATGTTCATCAAGTTATTGAAAACTTTTCCAAAACAGATGTTGAAAATGTTTATACTTGTGAAACGGATGCTTTTGCAGAAAAAATTTATTGGAAGCTTGTTTTGAATGATGGAACTGAAAGTAAAGTACAAACTATAAATGTTGAAAAAGTATCTTCTTTGGCAGAAATCAAACCGAGAGCTGTATCCTCAGTTGTTCAAACAGGCGATAATCCCAATGTAAAATTTAACTGGGACAAAATAGAAGGTGCGAGCTCGTATACTTTTGAGCTTTCTAAACATAGCGATTTTCGAACTATTGAGGCAAAAAAAGTTTTGGAAAATACTTCAACGCAAATTTCAGATCTTGACGCAGGCGAATATTTTTGGCGTATTACACCGAACTACGAGTTTGAAGTTATAGGTGAAGCTGAGAATATAACAAATAGACTTGTCGTACAAAAAACGGATGAGCTTTTAGCAATTAAAACTATTTTCCCCGCAAACAATTATAAATTAAAAATTGCTAGTATAGCGGAAAAGGAATTTAATTTTTCGTGGTTACCAAATAAATTGGCTAGTGAATACATTTTGAGTTTTTATGATGCGAACTCAATACTTGTGGAAGACTTTACTGTAAAAACGCCTAGTGTTTCACTCAATAGCTTGGATACAAAAATGTTTGATGATATTGGTCAAATGTTTTGGTCAGTTAGTTATAAAACTTCGGACGGTAGAAAGTCTCCTGAAAGTTCAAAATGTATTTTGAACAAAACAGATGATATTTCAAGTTTCCGCACAATTTTCCCAAAAAATAATTACGCTGTTTTGACAAACTTAATGCCAAATATTCGCTTTACTTGGGAAAACGAGTCAAAGTTTGAAACGGTGTTTGCAATAGCAAAGGATAGTAATTTTTCATCGTTTGTTTTAGAAAAAAAATCCGATTCGACTTCGTTTTTGGGAGCTCACCTTGAGAATGGCAAATATTTTTGGAGGGTTCAGCTGGTTGACAAAAGCGGAAATGTTCAAGCAACTTCTGAAGTTAAAAGCTTTGATGTTATTTCAAACCTTGATGCCGTTGTAATAAATGAACCCAAAAAAGATGAAGTTGTTCCGCTTTTGAAAGAGGTTGTTGTAAAACTTAACTGGGACGAAGTTGAACACGCTGATTATTACGAACTTGCAATTTATGGTCCCAATGGAAAACGAATTATTTATCTGCCTTTTGCGGAAACACGAACAATGCAAATACCTGTCGGTGATTATCCTGAAGGCGAATATACTATTAAAGTACAAGCCTGTTCTTATGACACTTTGAAGCATACAAAAAACACAGGGCTTGTTACGACTACAAAATTTAGCTTAAAAGAAATAGAATTTATAAGATTAATTTTCCCTGAAAATGTCGCTCAAATTTCAGGGGCAGACGCTCATAACGAAGGAGTGGATTTTAAGTGGTTTGCTGATAATACTATAAACAATATTGTTTTACAAGTTTCAAAAGACGACAAGATCATTCGCTCTGTTCCTGTAAATAAATCAGGCGAAGTTTTTCTAAACTTAAAAGATCTTTCTGCGGGCAAATATTCGTGGCAGGTTTTAGGTAATTTTGCTGGCTACAGTGTTACCTCAAAGACGCCAAACAATTTTACTATTTTACCTGTACCACCAATTCCCGTACCTAAATTTTTAAGTTCAAAGCAAACCCCGCTGATTGATATGCAATACTTAAAAGAAAAGCGGTCATTGTACTTTGAGTGGTCGCCAAGTAAATATGCAAATTATTATATTTTTGCAATTGTAGACAATCAGGGACAAACGATTTTTAACAAAAAAATTACAGAAACAAAATTTGAGTTTAATGACTTACAATTGCTTTCAAGTGGAGAGTTTACAGCAAATGTAAAAGCTGTTTCGACAAGTTTACTTCGTGGAAAAACTCTCGAATCTGATACAGACAATTTTTCGTTTGCGGTGGATTTACCGAAGATACTAAAACCTGAAAGTATAATACAAAACGAGGCTGAATATTATGGTTTTTAATAAAAACTTTTTTCGACTTGTAATAATTTTGTTTTTTTGTATATCGACTTTTTTTACTTATGCTGAAGATACTGGTGAGAATATAAATGAAAGTTTTGATATTCAAAAAAATAAGGTTTATTATTTTGAACAAGAACAAAAAGAATATCCTGTTTTTACGCAAATTTTAAGATGGACAAAAAACGAAGCTGTTTTATATTACGAACTTTCTTTAAAAACTTCCACAGGACAGATGCTTTTTCAAAATAAGCGAGTTGAAAAAAATGAGCTTGAAGTAAAGCTAAAACCCGGCACATATTTTTATAAAGTTTATGCTTTTAATATGCTTGAAGTTTGCGAAGAAGAGTCGGAGTGGATTAGAGTTGAAATAAAACAGGCACACTTGCCAGAAATAAAACGACTTTCTCCCGAAACGCTTTATATTGAAGATGAGGTTTCTAAACTTACAGTAACGGGTACAGGCTTTCAACCTGATGCTGATACTTATTTTATTTCCGAAAATAGTCTTATAAAACGAGTTGTAAAACCCACTAGTATCAGTGAGGAAAAGATCGTTTTTGATTTTGAAAAACCTGAGGCTTTTTTAGGTGCAAAATACTTTCTTAAAGTGGTTGACAAAAGTGGTCTTTCAGACACCTCAAAAGAATTTAATGTTAAATACCGAAAACCAATTGATTTTTACATTGGTCTTTCTTACACACCTTGCTCGCCCATTTACGATGGCTGGTACAAAGAATATTGGGATAAAAAAATGTATCCTCTTTCTGCTACAGGTGAAGTAGGCTTAATATTTTGGAAAAGTGCTTTTGGTTTTTTAGGAACAGAAGCTCGTGTAACATTTCGTAAAACGAGTTTTCAGGCAGAAGCCCTAAAAGTAAAAAGTAATAACTATTTAGTTTCCGCTAATCTTTTATACGAATATTGGTTTGTAAAAAAAGTAGCCTTTACGATTTTAGCAGGCGGTGGTGTATCCGCAACAAAGCTTACAAGTGAACATACAAACAGTGGACATATAAGCAAAGAAAAAGTTTTAGACCCAATGTACACCATTGGTTTGGGTTTTCGCGTTAAGCCTATAAAATATCTTTACATTGACATTGGTGTTTATATTGACCAGTTTTTTAATTACACGGTAAAACCTCTTTTTATTTTTCCAGAAATTGGCATAGGTTTTCGATATTAAAAGCCACAAGGATAAAATGAAGATTGTCATTGACAAAACTTTAAAAGAACAATCAGTTGTTGCGTGCGAATTTTTTGTTTTAACAGTTCAAAGATTTGAATCCAAAAGCTTGACAAAAAAACTTAAAGACGGAACTTTAGTGAATCATTCACTTGAAGATTTAGCACCATTTTTACCTCGTGAAGAATTATTAAAAAATATGTATATAAAACCTATGGAGGATGATATATGAAGCTAGACGATTTTGACGTTGTTTTGTTTGATTTGGATGGAACTGTGTATTACGGCTCAAAACTGATAGATGGAGCAAATGAGACCATTAAGTTTTTTCGTGATGCGGGAAAAAGAATTTATTTTGCAACAAACAATTCTACAAAAACACGACAACAGATTTTTGAAAAATTATTGAAGATTGGAGTTGATTGTAAATGTGATGAAGTCCTGACATCTGGATATTTGGCAGCATTGTACGCACAGCAGGAAAATTTGCAAGATATGTATATTTTCGGTTCTGAAAATTTACGCACGGAATTTGAGCAAATGGGTGTAGCGTATAATCAAACAGAAACTGCCGAAAATCTTTTAATTGGATACAATCCTGCAATGACATATGAAAATTTAACTGATGCCTTGCAGGTTGCTCTTCATGCAAAACAAATTATAGCTTGTAACAGAGAGCGTATTTTCCCCGGTGAAAATGGCAGACTTATGCCCGGTTGTGGGGCGATGACTGCACCTATCGAATGGTGTGCAAAACGGGAATGCGATGTTATTATCGGAAAGCCAAGTACTCTAATGATTGAGCTTATTAGCAAATTGGAAAAAACCCCTTCGTACAGATTTTTGATGATAGGCGACACTTATGAAAGTGATATTGCTATGGCAAAACTTGCTGGGGCGAAACATATTTTAATTAGTAAACAGCCAGAATATCACGACACAGAAGTAGTAGCAAGCATCGGCGAGATTATCACAAGGTTTTCATTGTAAGAATAACATAAATAAGACTTGTTGTAACTTCGGATTAAGTTTGGCAAAATGTTGGATATAGTTTGGCAAAAAACGGGGGTTTTTGTGTGTTTTTTGCTGTTTTAGCGTGTTTTAGTGTGTTTTTTCAAGGGTTTTGTTGGTTTTTGCTAGCATGTTTTTGTGC
>JARGFC010000070.1:0-16926 GCA_038397925.1 Treponemataceae bacterium | reverse complement strand
TTAAATGGACTTTAAAGCGAGTTTCATTGGTGTTCTACGGCTCGCTTAGGCGGGAATTTTTTGAAGAAAAAATTCCCGCCCTCGTTGCCAGATTTGCATCGAAACTCATTCGCTAGTTTTAAGACCGCTCGTAATCCGAGACGAGCGGATAAGCGTTTTTCGAAGGGCACGGATAAGTCTTACAAAGGTTAAAGCACAAAAAATATTCGGCAATCAAACAGGTAATATATAGAATAATAATTATTTATGTGGTATAATGTTTTGAGGTTATGGATATGAAAGTACCTTTTTTTAAGCCCTTGTTGGATGAGCAGGAAGAAAAAGCTGTTTTGCAGGTTTTACGGTCGGGTTGGTTGACAACAGGAAAGGAGACGCTAGCTTTTGAAAAAGAGTTTGCGGACTTTGTGGGGGCGAAATTTGCCTTTGCAGTAAACTCGGCGAGTAGTGGTTTGATTTTGGCTTATGATGCTTGCGGTGTTCGCGAGGGAACTGCGGTAATAACTTCGCCTTATACTTTTGCTTCTACGGCGACCGGTGCAATACACTTGGGAGCGGAAGTTTTATATGCTGATATTAACCCAGATGATTATAATATTAGTGTAGAAAGTGTCGAAAAACTTTTGCGTAAAAACAAAAAAGTTAAAGCTATTATTCCGATTCACATTGCGGGGAACTTGTGTAAAATGGACGAGTTAAAAGCCCTAGCAGAAAAATATAAGGTAAAAATTGTGGAGGATGCTGCCCATGCCTTTCCTTCTAAAACGAAAAAAGGTTTTGCTGGTACTTTAGGCGATGCGGGGGTTTTTTCGTTTTATGCCACAAAAACAATTACAACTGCTGAGGGGGGAATGCTCTGTACTGATGACCCACAAATTGCTGAGCGAGTGGGTATAATGCGAATGCATGGAATCGACAGGGCAATTTGGGAGCGATACACTAGTGAAAAAGCTTCGTGGCAATATGATGTAGTTGAGGCGGGATGGAAATTTAACCTGCCAAATGTTCTTTCAGCAATCGGGCGGATGCAATTAAAAAAAGCAAATCAAATGTTTGAAATGCGTAAAAATATTGTAAAATATTATAATGAATGTTTTTCAAACAATGACTGTTTACAATGTCCGCCCGACTCGGAGGGGAATGCTTGGCATTTGTATATTTTACGCATTGTGCCAGAGCGTTTGAAAATTTCACGCGATCAGTTTATTAACCGCTTACAAGAAAGGGGACTAGGGATTTCTTTGCATTTTATTCCTCATTTTTATTTTTCTTGGTTTAAAAAAACTTATAACTTGAGCGAAAAAAACTTTCCAAACGCAAAGCGAATGTTTGAAACTTCATTGTCAATTCCTCTTTATCCCGATATGACAAAAGAGGAAACCGAGTATGTGGTTCAAGTAATTTTGGAAACGGTTGAAGATGTACGGAGATAGACTTTCCATTTAAGTGTGTTAAAACTTTTGTGCTTATGTGAGTTTTTTGGCAAAGCTCTAAACCGCCCTCTTGTCAAAACTTTTACTTTTTAGTAGAATGTATCCATCTTATTTTTGGGAAGTTGTATGGACTATTATAAATTTTTAATAAAAAATAATTTGCAGTCGAATGATGGTTTGATGGCGAGTTTGCATAGGGCTGGTTTTGGTTTTGTAAAGAATGTCAAAAAATATTTAATTTTTTGTTTGCTGGGCGAACTTTCCGAAGAGGAAAAAACAGCCTTGTCGGATTTTTTGTTTTGCGATAAAATCGTGGAAACTTGTGAGGTAAAAAAATCTCCTGAAAAGCCTTGTGAAAAGTGTGCAAATAGTTTTAATTTGGAAGTAATGTTAAAACCCGGTGTTACGGATACCCAGTCGCGTGAAGCGATGATGGGAATTAAGGAAATGGGTTTTAAAGATGTGCGAGAAATAGTCAGTGGCACGGGCTACACGATAGAAGGAAACTGTAACGAAACAGAGAAGGAAAAGCTAGCAAAGTTTTTGTGTAATGAGCTTGTGCAGTATTATGCCTTTGATTTTGCAGTGCCACAGTTCACTTCGATTCAGCGTCTTGAGGTTTTGGAAAAGGCGAAAATTGTAGAAGAGTATGATATTGCAAATATGAGTGACGAAGAGTTACTTGCTTTTTCAAATGAACAAAGTGCAGCTTTGGATTTGCTTGAAATGCAAAAGATTCGGGATTACTACAAAAGCAAAAAACGAAAATGTACTGATGCTGAGTTTGAAATGATAGCACAAACTTGGAGTGAGCATTGTGTTCACAAAACTTTTAAGTCTCAAGTTAAAATTGAAAGTGATGACGAAAATGTAAAAAAGAATTATCCCGGGCTTGAAGTTAATAATGTTTTAAAAACTTATATTAAAAAAGCTACCGATGAAATCAATACTGATTGGGTGGTTTCGGCTTTTGTGGATAATGCAGGTATTGTAACATTTAATAACAAATATGACATTTCTTTCAAGGTCGAAACTCATAACCACCCTTCGGCGATTGAGCCTTTTGGCGGAGCGAATACCGGAGTTGGTGGCGTAATACGAGATGTGATGGGAGTTTCAGCTCGTCCCTTTGCTGTAACGGATGTGCTTTGCTTTGGCGACCCAAATATGTCGTACGAAAAAGTGCCTGCGGGAAGTATGCATCCTAATGAAATTATTTCAGGTGTTATAAGTGGGGTTAGTGATTACGGTAATAAGATGGGTATTCCCACAGTAAATGGAGGCATACATTTTTCTTCTGGTTATACAACAAATCCTTTGGTGTATTGTGGTTGTGCAGGAATTTCTCCAAAGGGTGTGCATTCGACAAGTCCGCAAGTGGGCGATCATATTTATACAGTTGGGGCACCGACTGGGCGAGACGCAATTCGAGGGGCTACTTTTTCTTCGATGATTGTTGATGCGAGTACAGGTTCGGTTGCTGGAGCGACAGTTCAAACAGGCGATCCGATAACGCAAAAAAAGGTTTGCGAATTGCTTGAGGCTGTTAGCAAGCAAAAACTTTATTCAGCAATTACAGATTGTGGGGCGGGAGGGTTTTCGTCGGCTGTTGGAGAAATGGCTTCAAAGCTCGGTTGTGATGTAGACCTTACAAAAACGCCTGTAAAATACGAGGGGCTTGCAGCTTGGGAGCTTTGGGTTTCTGAGTCACAAGAGCGAATGGTTTTAGCGGTGCCGGCAAAAAATGTGGCGGACTTTGAAAAACAATGTAAGTTTTACGATGTAGAATTTTTTGACCTTGGGCATTTTACAGGTGATGGAATTTTGAAAATTCATCACAATGGTAAAACTGTTATTAACCTAGATTGTGATTTTTTACATTCGGGTCCTCCTCAAAAAAAATTAATTGCAAAACCATACAAAATAGAAAAAAAATATAAAACTTGTACAGAAACAAAACTCGACAAAATGCTTTTGGAACTTTTAGGTGATTTAAATATTTGCTCGAGAGAAAAAGTTGTTAGGCTTTATGATTATGAAGTGCAAGGTGGAACAATCTTGCGACCTTATGATGGACGAACTTATGAAGGTCCAATGGATGCCGCCGTCGTTCAGCCTCGTGAAGTTGACGGTAAACTCTGCGTGGCTCTTTCAAACGCCTTACATTTTAAAGCGAGCGAGTTTGGAACTTATGCGATGACTCAAGCAACAATTGACGAGGCGGTTCGCTCTGTGATTGCCGTTGGTGCTGACCCCAAGCGAATTGGGATTTTGGATAATTATTGTTTGGGCGATCCGAACCGTACTGAGGTGATGTGGGATTTGATTGAGTCGGCTCGTGCTTGTTACGATACGGCAAAACTTTTTTCAACGCCTTTTATTTCAGGAAAAGATTCTTTTAATAACGAGTATTTGACAGCTGAAGGAAAACGAGTTGCAATTCCCACGAGCTTATTGATTTCCGCAATGGCAATTGTTCCGAGTATTGACGTAGTGCCGGGAGCTGATTTGAAAAAAGCGGGCAACCTTTTGTATTTACTTGGCGAAAGCGATTTCCAGTTTGGGGCATCGGTTTTTGCTGAAAAGTTTGGCTTGCCGAAAAATACCGAATGCAAGTTTACAACTATGTCCAAAAAAAATGTTCAAACTTACGAACGACTTCATAAAGCGATTAGCGATGGTTTGATTGCCAGCTGTCACGATATTTCTGATGGCGGACTTTTAGTTGCTCTCGCTGAAATGTGTATAGGTGGGGACTTGGGGGCTAAGGTAGATACTAAAAAACTTATAGCGGATACAGGAAAGTCGGAGTTACAAGCACTTTTTGGGGAAACTTGTGGATGCTTTGTGGTGGAAATCTCTGCTAAAAATAAGGATGCATTTGAAAAGGCTTTGGCTGGAACTAGCTTGATTAGACTGGGTGCGGTTACATCGGAAAGATGCTTGGAAGTTGATGCGACTTCGGTAGCTTTGCAAGATATGAGAAATTCTTTTACGGAGGCGAGGTTTTAGGGTCCGCGTTAGGGATAGTAGGGGAGGGGAAGCATTTTTGAAAAAATGCTTCCCCTGTACACGAACGCACGATATTTTAGTGCGTTCGCACCGACAGCCCCGAATAGCCCGACCCGAGCGTTAGCGAGGGGAACGCCCATATACTTTTTATTTTCAAAAATACTAAAACTTCCTTACGATAGACATTCGTTTCTTTAATATGTTATAATTATTTTATCTTGTCAAAAAAGGAGTGGATATGTTTTCCAAACCGAAAGAGTTTTTTTCTCTTTATTTAAAAAGTTCAGCAGTATGTTTTAAGGCTACAAAGTTTTATTCAAGTTTGCTTTTAGTGATTATTCCGCTACAAGCTTTAACGCCTTCTATTTTGATTTATTCTGCAAATGAAATTATAAATACAATCGCTAAAAAAAGATCGGAAAATATTGTTGGGCTTTTGGTAATTTGGGCTTGTGCTTTTTTAATTTCCAATATTTTACAGCCTGTTTACACAACAGTTCAAGGGTTTTTAACCGATAAACTTACGCTTTATTTGAACAAGTCAATTATGGAAAAGTCAAAAACAATTACCGAGCTTACCGTTTTTGAGGATAGTAGGTTTTATGACGACATTGAAATCCTTCAAGAGGAAGCGAGTTGGCGACCTGTGAATTTGCTTGTTTTTGGTGCAAGTATTATTAGTTGTGTTATAACGATTATTTCGATGGTGGCTTTGCTTGCAAATTTTGCTGTCCTGATTGCGGTGTTAATGCTACTTGCAATTATTCCACAAAGTATTATTTTTTATAAAATACAAAAAGAAGCTTTTGAGGTTTTAGTTTCAAATACAGCCGACTCACGAAAACTTTCGTATTATGCTTCGTCGGTTTTGTCCCGTGACAAAATAAAAGATGTTCAACTTTATAATATTTACGATTTTTTTATTGATAAATATGTGGAGACTTTTAAAAAATAAATAAAGACATAAAACAGAATCGAAGAAAAAAACTTATCGCGTCTATTGAGTTTTTGCTTTTAAGTACAGCGGTCAGTGCGTTTTTGTTTTATAAAATTATCGATGGGGCTTTGAGTGGGCTTTTTTTAACAGGAAGTATTTTAGTGTTTTCTTCAAGTATTTTATATTTGACGCAAAATATTTCACGACTAATTGAAGACTCTGCTTTGTTATATGACACTTTGCTTTATATGAAAAAGTATTTTAATTTTTTAACAATCAAAACTGAAAATAAAATCGATAGCTCGCAAAAAGAATCTCTTAAATTTGACAAAATCATTTTTAATAACTTGAGTTTTCAATATCCTTCAAATAAAGATTTTAAGTTGTCAGATATTTCTTTTGAAGTTAATCGTGGAGAAAAAATTGCAGTTGTTGGTGAAAACGGAAGTGGAAAATCAACTTTAATGAAATTGTTTTGTAGATTTTATATTCCACATTCGGGTGAAATCTGTTTTGATGATAAGTATATTTTTGACATTGATGTTTATAATTATAGAAAAAACATTGGTGCAATTTTTCAAGATTTTGCTAAATTCGATTTAACAATCCGCGAAAATGTTGCTCTTTCTAATATGGACGATTTTTCTAATAATGAAAAAATTATCACAAGTTTGGAAAAAGCGGAGTTTGAAACAACCAAAAATCTAGAAGCCTTGCTTGGAACAGAATTTGAAGGTGGTAGGGATTTATCGGGTGGCGAATGGCAAAAATTAGCTTTGGCGAGAACCTTTTTTTCAAATGCTGAAGTTTTAATTTTGGACGAGCCGACGGCTGCTCTTGATCCGCGTTCTGAATTTTTGCTTTATGAAAAATTTTTGGAATTGACACAAAACGGTGTTTTTCGTAACTCATAAACTTTCAATGGTAAATAAATCCGATAAAGTTTTAATTTTGCGAAATGCTGCAATCGCAGGTTTTGCTCCTCACGAAACATTGCTCAAAACCAATTCTTATTATGCTGAGCTTTATAATATGCAAGCAAGTTCATATCGAGAAATTGATGAGCAGGAAAAATAAATATGTTTAGGGAAGATATTCGGGAATATACAGAAAACCCATATTGATAAAAAAATTTTAAGCACAAGCACTTGAGTTTTTTGATTAAAAATCTATAATTAACTTAAGATTATTTTAATTTATAAGTTTATGACTTTCGCAAAAGTTGTGATGAATTTTACAAGGTGATACGAATTTATAAATTAGGGAGGAATTATGCAATACGAAATTGAAGGAGACTCTTTGCCTGTTTTGATTTGTAAACCAGAAATTGGGGAATCGCTGATTACCCAAAGTGGTGCAATGAGTTGGATGACTGAAGGATTTGAAATGCAAACTTCGTCTAGAGGAGGCATAGGAAAAGTTTTTGGCAGACTTTTTTCTGGTGAGTCGCTATTTTTGAACGTTTACACAGCTCAAAAAAAAGGTGAAATTGCTTTTGCGTCTGGGTTCCCCGGTTCAATTAGAGCTTTTCAAATTTCGCCAGAGCGAGAAATTATTGTTCAAAAGGGAGCTTTTTTGGCTTGTACTTCGGAAGTTGAGCTTTCGGTTTTTTTCCAAAAGAAAATTGGTGCGGGCTTTTTCGGCGGTGAAGGTTTTATTATGCAAAAGCTTTCTGGTTCAGGTACAGCTTTTGTTGAAATTGACGGTTATGCAAAAGAATACAGTTTGAAGCCGGGAGAAAAAATGATAATCGACACTGGCTACCTTGCAATGATGGACGCAACTTGCCAAATTGATATTCAGCGGATTAAAGGTGTACAAAATATCATTTTCGGGGGTGAAGGACTTTTTAACACTGTGGTTACAGGTCCCGGGAAAATTCTAGTGCAAACGCATCCTCTTTCAAAGGTTGCACATTCACTTTTACCGTTTTTGCCAAACAAATCATCCTCCTCCGATTAGGATTACAGGTTGAACGCGTTAGGCTAGTGTCTTACGAAAATGCGAGGAGCGTAGCTCTGGCTTGCTTAAGGTTAGGAATTTTTGTGCGTCAAAAATTCCTAACCCAACTTTGCCACTTTAGCGTTATAGCCCACCGTTAGTTTAAGACTGCTCGTCATCAAAAACGAGCAGATATGCGTTTTTCACAAAAAAGCTCAAGTCTTACAAAAGTTAAAAACTCAAAGATAAGTTTAGCGATAAAGCTAGAACTAAACCTCCACAGCATTTCCTGAACGCAAATAAAAAATAAAAGCTTTTATATTTTTTTTGTCAATGCTAAAAAGTTCTGCACAAGCTTCTTTATAAACGGAAAGTTGCTCAATATGGTTTTTAGGATTTTCTATTGTGTCGGTTTTGTAATCTACAATATATAAGTCGTTTCCATTTTTAAAAATCAAATCCGCCTTGCCCACTACTGTTTTATTTTTATATTTTGTAATAAAACCGTATTCTGTTTTTCTAAACGATGCAGACTTAGAAAGTTTTCCAAGTTCCGAATTAAAAAAATTATCCATCCATTTTAAAATATTTAACTTTTCTTTTTCAGGCAGGTTTATTTTTTTGTTTTCAAAACTTGCTTCAATTGCATTATGTGTTAGGATTCCTAAATCGCTTGGAGAAATATTTTCACTTTCATCTTTTGTAATTTCAAATCTTTTATTAAAATATTTGTCTTCGGAAATTATTTTTTCAAACTCAGTATCGTTTAAATGACTTGCTGTAAAATATTTTTTTGCTGCGTTTGAAAAAACTTTTACTTCATCTTGCAAAAAATTTTTATCAAGTTTTTTTATTTTGACTTTGCTTGCATTTGAATACGCTTCGCTTCTTTTGATTGGCTCAATGTTTTTTCTTTTTAAAATATCAGTACTCGAAAAATTTAGTCCATCGTCTTCTCCAAAAAAATCAGGCATAAGACTAAAGAAACTTCCCTTAACTGCTTTTTTATATGAAGAAATTCCTGTCATAATTATATGAGACTCGGCTCGTGTTAAGGCAACATATAAAAGTCTTTTTAACTCGGCATCATTTTTAAATTTTTCAAACCCCGAAAGAATATTGTAAAAAATATTATTATTTTTTTTGTTTTCGTTTTCGATGTTTATTGAAAGCCCGTATTTTTCAGAATAAAATATTTTACTTTCCAAACGATTGGTGCGTCCTCTACTCGCTGCGTATGGGAGACAGACAATTGGAAATTCTAAGCCCTTACTTTTATGTATTGTTAAAAGTTTAACAGTGTTTTGATTTTCTAAACTTGTAGAAACAGGAATTTCCATATCGTTAAGTTTTTCTTCATTTTGGATGTACGCTTCTACTTGTTCAACAAATTCTCCCACCGATAAAGAGTTTGCATCGGCTAGTCGAGCAATTTCAAAAATATAATCATATAGCTCCATATATCTTTGATACTCAGGATTTTGTAAAAGCAAATATCGATAACCTTCATCGTACCAAAGTTTTGAAATAATTTCTGCACAAGAATTTTCAGCGACATATTGTTTTACTCGCAAGAAAAAATTACGAGCATTATTATATTGTGTGCCTTCCTCGTCTGAAAAATCAATGCATAAATTTTTAGCAAAGGCTTCTGTGTTTTCGTTTGTAGCAAAAAGAATTTTTGTAAAAAGCAAATCGTTAATGTTCACAAAAGGCGAACGCAAAACTTGTGAATAAACTAATTTGTCATCGGGATAAAGTGCAAGCTTAATTATTGCAAGTAAATCGTTAATAGGGGCGTCGTAAAAAATGCCTTTTTGTTGTTCGGCTTTATACGGCACTCCGACAAGACGCAAAAAGCGTTCGACAATTGTTTGATTTGTAGTTGCTCTAAAAAGAATTGCAAAGTCGGAATATTTACAAGCTCGTGCTTTTCCTGTTTTGCTATCGCGTACTGTAATTTTGTTTTCTATCATCTCGGATATTTTTTTTGCAATAACAAAGGCTTCTGTTTCTTTGCTATCAAGATAAATAGTTTCATCCATATCTTTATCTTTAAACTCTGAAGCAAAAAAAATATTTACACTAGGGTTTACACCTGCTGTTTCTCTATTGGGGGTTATTTCCGTAAAGTTTGCTTCGTGAGCTAAGTAGTCGTCATCAATTTCATTCGGTAAATTATTTTTAGAATAAAACACTTGGCTAAAACTATCATTGAAAAATTGTATTAACTTTTTTTCTGTGCGATAGTTTGTGTTTAAGTTAATGTTTTCATTTTTTGAAAACTCATCACTTAATTTTTTAAAAACTGAAACATCAGCTCCGCGGAATAAATAAATTGATTGCTTGTCATCTCCAACAAAAAAAAGTTTGTCTTCTGTTAAATCTTTTGCTTTAGGAATTGAAGAAGAATGTAAATCTTTTTTTTCCGAAAGCAAAAAAAGTAAATCGCGTTGCAAACTATTATTGTCTTGAAACTCGTCAATCATAATTATATCATATTCGTTTTTGTAAAAGGTTCGTAAATCCTTATCGCAAAGCAAGCAATCAATTGCAAGCTGTGCCACATCCGCATAATTAAAAACTCCTTGCATTCGCTTTTGATTTATAACATCTTTTTGTAGCTCATCTAATAAATCAAAAATTGAAAAGTTTAATTCTCGCGAATTATAAAAATCTTTTATCAATTTAAAACTAGTACTTGCATCTGACTTAGCATATTTATCTCGGATAAATTTTATTGAAGCTCGCACATTTTTTTTGATTTCATCACTAGAAGTACCTCCCGATAAATTAATTTCACTAAGAGAATTTAACATCTGTAAAAAAGCATCAAAGTTTTTATCCTCTAAACTTTTTGGATATGTATCTATCATTGCTAAAATGTTTTTAGCTTCTGTTATTTTATCATCAGGCTTATCAAAATCAGGGCATCTCAAAATAATATCTGTATGTGTTTTAAATATTTTTATTTCATTTTGAAAAAGCTCATTTAAATTTTTGTCAAAAAGTTTTTTGCATGCTTCTATATTGATAGGTTTAGTAATTGTACCTAATCTCAAAAACGCTTCTAGTAAGTTCGAAATAAAATTATCGATACTCGTATTACCAATTAACTCAATCAAATATTTATTATCACGGTTTTCTAAAAAAAAGTTTAAGGAATTTGTCTTAATAATTTTATTTACGGCGTCCTCATCGATAATAAAATCAGGTGCAATTCCAAACTGGGTACATCCGCTTCGTGCAATAGAACCACAAAAAGAATCAATCGTGGAAATATTTGTTTTGGAAAAATTTTCCAAAGCTTTTTCTAAAACTTTTATTTTATTCGCTTCAGTTAAATAATTTTTTACATCAATGATTTCCGAATAAATTCTTTCGTACATTTCTGTTGCAGCTTTTTTTGTAAAAGTTAAGGCGACAATTTTTTCCACAGGAATATTTCGTTCCAAAATTAAATAAACAAAACGCTTTGCTAAGACTCGCGTTTTTCCTGAACCAGCTCCTGCAGAAATAGCAGAATTATTTTTTACCTTTACAGCTTTCAACTGTTCGTCATTTAATTGTTCTAAATATTTTAAACTCATTATTTACCTTCCACTTGAAATCTTGTTCTACAAGTTGTTTTAAATATACAAGAATTACAGTCTCTTGAATTTACATCGCCAACAGAAAAATCACAATCAAAAACTTTCAAATAAAATTCTCGACTTGTGTCTAGCATTTTTTGAAGGCTAAGAGCAAAATCATCCCGAGAAAATTTTTCATTGACAATTTCTTCGGCACATTTTTTTGCCAAGCTCCAATAAAAAGCTCTACTTACATTTTTGTGTTTATTATTTTCGATTAGATACACATAAACCGCAAGCTGAAAAAAGGCAAGCTCGTCATCTGCGTTTTTTATTCGACTCTCGTTTGCACTTGGTGTCCAATTACTTTTAAAATCCAACAATACAAACCCTGCGATTTCATTATAAAACGCTGCATCAATTTTACCTGTTAAATAATAGTTATCCAAAGAAACTAAAAATTCTTTTTCGATAATCGGTATTTCAAAACCATTATAATTTTCTACAAAAAAATTAAGCAGGGCTTCGATTTCATCAAACTTTTTTTGTAAAATAATATTTGCAAAAGGTTTTGAAAAGCTAGAATTTAATAATGCAAAGTTCTTTACTTCTTCTTCAATATTTTTTTTTGCAGCCCTCAAATACTTTTGAATATTTTGAGCATTAAAAACTTTATCCTCATTAGAAATAAAAGTTAAAATTTTTTCGATAATAGAATGAGATAAAAGACCTGCTCTTAATGGCGTAAAAATTATCGGATGGTTATATTTTTGCTCTACTTCTAAAATAGTTTCTAAAAAATAAAAAGTAGGACAAGCATTAAATTTATCTAACTGGGTTGAACTTATTGCAAATTTATTTTCTTTATAAAATTTTTTTAGCTTAGCAAATATTTTTTCTCTTAAATCTTTTTCATTTTTGTTGAAGGAATTTTTTAAAAAAGAAAAGTTGTTTACATTTTTTATTTTAAAATTTTCTAAAAAGTTTTGTAAACCTTTTTTTTGTAATTGATATGGAATAAAATTATTTTTCTCAAAATCAAAATTATAAAAGTTTTTTTCTTCAAGCACAAAAGAATTAGTAGACAGCTTTTTATTTTTGTCCATTTCATTTTTTTCTAAAGCGTTGTGACAAATTGCATAACCTGAAAAAGTTTTTTTTGAAAAAGAAATAAAACTATTTTTATTGTTCGCATATGTTTTTAAAAAATATTCGTCAGCATCAATATCATTAGCATTAAGTTTTTTTCTTAAATCGTTTCTTAAAAAATTAAGATTTGAAAAATTAGCCTTTGCTGTTTTTTGATTTGCATTTAACAAAAAGTTATACTCAAAAGGCGAAACCGCGATAACCCTATAATTAAAAACTGAAACAGCTGTTCCTGTATTTTGATAAACATAAGTTGTTTCATTTATCACATCTATAAAAAAACTAAATCTTTCAGGCAGTTCATTTTTAAAATCATTTTCCAGTAGTGAAAGAGATTTTATTTTTTCAATGCATCTAGATAAAATTAAATCATCATCGGGAAAAAATTTTTCCTTGCATAAAAATTTATCACGAAACTCAATATATTTTTTTAATAATGCATTAAAACTTTTTGCTTTTACTAAGTCGGTAACAATATTTTTAAACTGCTCAAAAAAACTTTTGATAGCGTACACTTCCTTTGACATTTCATTTTCGTGTAGTTTAAAACTTTCTTCCCAAGATATTTTCCATATGCTATTTTCTTTCCAAGATGCAACACAATTATTTTCTATTCCAAAATCTAAAAGAGTTTTTATTTCCCTTTTATGTTTCCAAGGAAGACGAGAATTTGAAAAAAGAATTTTCATTGAATCAAAGTCAAAATTATTTTGTACAATATCATAAATTTGCGTAAATAATAATCCTACTTGAGTCGCACCTAATTTTTCACCCGCCCTAAACTCAATAGGTATTCCTCTTAACTCTGCTTCTCTTTGGAGGTAAGGTTTTACTTCGTTAAAATCGCAAAGCGTAATTGCAATATCGTTTGCTTTAACGCCCTCTGTTAAAAGTTCTTCGACTTTTGAAATACAGTATTCTATTTCAGTTCGTGAGTTATCAAACTCAACAACTTTAAGTTTTGCATGTTCTAAAATATCTGTATGAATAAATTCGATAGAATTATTTTTTGAAAGAATATCTTTGTATTCAATAAAGTCATCATTTAACTCAGGAAAAATTATTTTTATTTTTTCATTATTCAATTTAAGATTTTCAGAAATCCAAGACGGTTCATAAAGTGAATGCCTGTCTAAAAAATCTTGGTAACATTTTTTTAGTGTAAAAAAATCTTTTATCTCGTCGGTTAAAACTTTATTATCTTTTGATTTTTTTTCTAAGTTATCAAGCTGTGGTAAAATTGAAACAAACCAAGACAAAAAGTTTGTACTCGTATCGGAAAATTTTTGTAAAATTATTTTTTTAAAAATTGCATTTCCTTTTTTTGTTGCTACAGCATTTTCTTTTAAAATATTATGCACAAAAATTTTACGAACAATTTGTGTGATGGGCTTTTTAGTTTGCTCCGAAGTAAAAAACTTAATCTTAAAACTGTCCCAAGCTAAAAACATATCTTCTGGCAAAGCATTTTTTCCGGTTATTTCCAACGAGCGAATAAACCACTCTCTAGCTTCTGCCTGCGTATGAAAAACAAAAACCGTTTTAGGATTATTGCACCCCGACTTTATAAGCTCTTTAATTTGTTCCATTCTTTCTCCTACAATAGACCACTGTGTTTTCTTTTCTTACTTTTATAATATAACAGAAGTTATTAAAAGTTTCAAGATTTTTTACTTGAAGTAAAAAATATGTGTGTGTCAAAAATATAGCAAGATTCAGTTTAAAACTTCAAAAAAAGTTTCCTAAATATTTTGTGTAAACCAATCTAAAACATAATTCTCGTTGTATATTTCAAGAACTGTTTTTGAATCATTTTGATTTGCACTTCGAATATTCTACACTTATCACACTACTAATTTTATATTGAAATATAAAATCATTTTGTTAAAGCATAAGTTTTTAAAATCCACATTTTAGGAAAAGCTTCTTCAAATTTTTTTGTTTTAATATTTGTGTTATTTTTTAAATCATAAATATAAGCTAAATAAAAATCTGCCAGTCTAGAATTTGCATCACAATTTTTTAACATATTAAACTGATAAATTGCAATGTCATATTTTTGTAAATTAAAAAAACTTTCTGCAATATAAAGTTTTAAAAGAGGAATATTATTAATTCTGAATTTGGACTGAATAAATTTTTCTATATTGCGTAAAATTTTGTAAGAATTTTTATTTTCTATTTGAGTTAAATATATTAAATAAGCATAATACAAACTATAATCTTCGCAATCCAAACTTTGAAAATTTTTAGCAATTTTTAAATTTAAGTTTTTTATTTTGTGTTCATTTAATTCAACATCAGAATTAAACTCAGTATAAATTTGATTACAAAGATTTAAAAACTCTTCAGGATGTCGGCGTTTAATATTTGCTTTAAACAAAACCCAAGATGGTATAAAATATTCATCTGCCTTTGCATCAATTATATTGTCTCCGTCATAATCATAGAAAAAATTTAACTCACCATCATCTCGGTACTCTACAAAGGCAAAGGTACCAAGTTTTTTTCCATTTTGATATGCTGTTAAAAAACCTGAAGTGTGTAAAATAAAATCCGAAAGAGGTCTCGCTCCAAATAAATTCGACTGCAAAATTTTTATTACAATGCCATCGTTCGAAAATTTTTCGATATTGTATTCTGGAGCATTTTTCATATCGTCAAAAGAATAGTTTTTAATTTTTTCACCAAATGAATCGCCAACTTCAAAAGCATAAAGATTTAATGAACAAAATAAAAAAAATCCAAACTTAAAAAAATTTTGCAACATAATTCACCAAGCTTAAAATTTATTTAATCAATTTTTTTATCGACCCCATAACGCCACGTGCAAGTTGATGACCAATGGAGCGGGAAAAACCTGCCAAAACTTGACCACCCATTTTTTCTAAAACGCCTTTAGGTTGATTACGCTTTTGCTTTTCAATTTGTGCTTGTTGTTTTGCAAGTTCTTTTTTTTGCTCCTCAAGCTTTTGAATTTCCATTGTTTGCTCAAAACGTTTTGTCAAAATTTCATGTGCGGACTCTCTGTCAAAACTATTTTTGTACTTTGGTAAAAGTGGCGAAGAGGAAATAATTTTTTGTAAAAGACTTTCATCCACTGTTCCAATCTTACTCGAAGGAGAGTTAATTAAAACCTTGTCTGTAATACTCGGCGAACCATCTGCTTGCAAAACGCTTACCAAAGCTTCGCCCGTTTTTAACCTAGTAATTTCAGATTGAATATTTAACTCGGGATTTATTCTAAAGGTCATTGCAACTTGGTCAATTGCTTTTTTGTCCTTTGGTGTAAAAGCTCGAAGTGCATGTTGAATTCGGTTTCCAAGTTGAGATAAAACAGTTTCAGGAATGTCAGTAGGGTTTTGCGTTACAAAAAAAATCGAAACTCCTTTCGAGCGAACTAAACGAATTATCTGTTCGATTTTTTCCACCAAAACCTTTGAACAATTATCAAACATTAAATGTGCTTCGTCAAAAAAGAAAACACATTTCGGTTTTTCTAAATCTCCAACCTCTGGAAGATTTTCATAAAGCTCAGATAAAAACCAAAGCAAAAACGCAGAATATAAACCGGGCTTTTGATAAAGCTGTCTTGCATTTAAAATATTTATTGGTCCAAGCCCTGAGGCGTCAGGAATAAAAAAATCCATTATGTCTAGGGCTGGCTCTCCAAAAAAATAATCAGCACCTTCGGCTTCCAAACTTAAAATACTTCGTTGAATTGCTGCAATGGATGCACTAGAAATATTTCCGTATTTCAATTTTAAGTCACTAGCATTTTCTCCAATAAAAACTAAGATTGCTTTTAAGTCTTTTATATCGAGCAAAAGTAAATTGTTATCGTCGGCTACTCGAAAAGCAATATTTAAAACTCCTGTTTGAGTGTCGTTCAAGTTAAAAAGTTTCGCTAAAAGTAGCGGACCCATTTCAGAAATAGTTGTGCGGAGCGGAATTCCAAGGTTCGTAAAAAAATCCCAAACTCGCACAGGAAAAGATTTAAAAGGAAAATCATCCATTCCAAAAATTTTCATACGCTTTTCAATATGCTCATTCATTGTTCCTGCTTCGCAAAAACTAAAAAGGTCGCCCTTAACATCAGGAAGAAAAATCGGAATTCCTAAGCTACTAAAACTTTCAGCCAAAACTTTTAAAGTTACAGTTTTTCCCGTTCCCGTAGCCCCCGCAATTAAACCGTGCCGATTTAACATATTCGAAAGCAAATAAACTTTTTCATTCCTTCCCATTCCTAAAAAAATCTTTTCCATAAACAACCTCTAAAAATGTTCTTAGCATAACTATAACATAAATTTAAAAAAAATGTAAGAGATTTTTTTGTATTTGTCCTTTGTAATGTTCCCTTACTTTTCAAGTGGCTTCTTTATTTTACACTCACGCTGTTACTTATTCTTTAGTTGATGAGGGTAAAATAAATATCGATGATAAAATTTCTGAAATTTTGCCTGAAAATTTATGGCGAGAAATAAATGTAAAAGGCAATAAAGATCTTAGCTCTCAAATTACGATAAAACATTTACTAGATAAAAACTCAGGTTTGCCCGATTATGAAACAGATAAAATCAAAGGAAAGCAAAGTGTGATGGAAAGATTGCTAAAAGAAGATTTTTATTTTTTCGACGCCTACAGTTGCGGGAATTACAGTGAAAGTTTTGTCTTCAAAGCAAAGTGGAAAATTGGATTTTGCCGCAACCGCACAAAAAGATGAAACCGCAGGCACAACTTCAAATTTAATTTTCCCCGACAATCTTTTTAAAATATAAATTGCAGATGAATAAATCATCGGATCGCCAATTGTAATAAATCCGACATTATTGTTTTTGATTTTTACATCAGCTAAAATATTTTCCGCAAGCTGATTATAGACTTC
>JARGFC010000069.1:0-12792 GCA_038397925.1 Treponemataceae bacterium | reverse complement strand
CGGGGGGGGGGGGGGTAAGTCTACTCATTTTTTTCATTTTGTCAAGCCCTTTGTTAAAGATATTTTTTTATCTAAATATGTATAGATTATATCTTATTTTTCCCTTTTTGTCAAGCCTTTCAAATAATAATATTTATATATCAAAAATGTAAAATCAGTATAATGCCTTTGTAAAAAATATGTAAACAAGCTATGTATTTAATGAATTTGTAGAAGTATTAACTTTGCTCTCCACCCTAAAAATCAAAATGATACAAACAAAACTTTAAAACTTTCAGTATTTGAACAATTTGCTCTTGAAAATTATTTGAAAAAAGTTTACCATAGTTGAGTTTTAGAAAAAGAATTTCTTAAAACATAAATATTCATATGGAGGAGAAATATTTATGAGAAAAAAAGTTGATGCAAGTCCTGCCTACAAAAGACCGGGATATGAACGCAGACGAAAAATTAAAAATTTTGTTTTATTGAATTTGGGAACTTTACTTGTTTCATTCGGAATACATTTTTTTAAGTATCCGAATCATTTTGCTTTGGGTGGAATTTCAGGAGTTTCAGTTGTACTAGCCGCACTTTTTCCTATTCTAACACCTGCAAAAGTAGCCTTTGTTATTAATGTATTGCTTATAGTTTTAGGTTTGTTGTTGCTTGGAAAAAATTTTGCTGGTAAAACGATTTATGCAAGTTTGCTGATGTCGGTTTTGTTAATTGTTTTTGAAAAACTATTTCCTATGAGTTCGCCATTTACTGATGAAAAATTTATGGAATTAATTCTTGCCATTATTTTTTCTGGTGGGGGTGGAGCGATTTTATTTAATATAAATGCTTCAAGTGGTGGAACGGATATTATTGCAATGATAATTCATAAATTTACAAAAGCGAATATTGGAAATGCCTTACTTGCAAGTGACGCCTTAGTTGTACTTGCAACCTTTTTTGTTTTTGATACAACAACAGGAATTTTATCGTCAATTGGGCTTATTTTCAAAAGTACAATTGTCGACCACTTGCTAGAACGCTTTAACCGCGTCAAGGTATTTACGATTATTACTTATAAACAAGATGAAGTCGGCGAATTTGTTACTAAACATTTACAGCGTACCTGTACGCGAATTCCTGCTATTGGTCAATACACAGGAAAGGATTTAAGTGTTTTTATAGTTGCTGTAGACTTAAACCAAGCGAATATTTTAGAAAAAACTGTTAAAGAAATTGACCCTTCAGCCTTTTTATTGGTCGATGCTTCCTCACAAATTATTGGTCGTGGGTTTACCTCATTCTAATTTACTTGCCATAGACGGTAGGCTAGTTTTTGTATTTGCGAGCTAGAAAAAAAACATTTGCAAATTTTAACAAATATAAGACTTGAGCTTTTTTGTGAAAAACGCATATCTGCTCGTTTTTGATGACGAGCAGTCTTAAACTAGCAATGAGTTTTAACGCAAATCTGGCAAAGTCGGGACAAGAATTTTTGTGCAAAAATTCTTGTCCTTAAGCAAGCCAGAGCTACGCTCCTCGCTAAAGTTAAAACAAACTACGAAAAAAAGTCAGACCTATAAGACTATTGTCTCTAACATCGATTTTTACTCGCTCTTTGATTTTAACACTGCCAAAAATGCTGACTGTGGTAATTCAACATTGCCAACCATTTTCAAGCGTTTTTTACCTTCTTTTTGTTTTTCAAGAAGCTTGCGTTTTCGAGTAATATCGCCACCGTAACACTTTGCCAAAACATCCTTTTTTACAGCAGAAATAGTTTCGCGAGCAATGATTTGGCTACCTATGGCTCCTTGAATTGCAATCTTAAAAAGTTGTCTAGGGATTTCCTCTTTTAGTTTTTCACAAACATGTAGTGCTTTTTCGCGAGCATTGGCTCGAAAGGCAAGTTGCGAAAGAGCATCAACAGGTTCGCCGTTTATCAAAATATCAATTTTTACGAGGTCTGTTTCTTGCATTCCGATAACTTCATAATCAAATGATGCATATCCCCGACTCAAACTTTTAAGCCTATCATAAAAGTCAAAAAGTACTTCTGCAAGAGGCATTTCATAAACTAGCTCTACTCGCTTTTTGTCAAGATAATGCATTCCTTTTTGCACACCCCGCTTTTCAATGCAAAGATTCATCATATTACCAAGATAGTCTGTAGGTGTTATGATGGTTGCCTTTATATAAGGTTCTTTAGCACTTTCAATTGTGGTTGGATCGGGATAGTCGGCAGGATTATCGCAAATTATCGTTTCGCCTGTGGTTAGTGTTATGTTATAGCTTACCGAAGGCGAAGTAAAAATTACATATTGATCAAACTCCCTTTCCAAACGCTCCTGCACAATTTCTAAATGCAACAAACCCAAAAAGCCACAACGAAAGCCATTTCCCAAAGCCATTGAAGTGTCTTTTTCATAAATCAAACTTGCGTCGTTTAATTTTAACCGTTCAAAAGAATCACGGAGTACTTCATATTCACTTGTGTCAATTGGGTAAACAGAAGAAAACACAACGGGCTTTACTTCCTTAAAACCTGCAAGAGGTTTATCGCTTGGATTATCAGCATCTGTAAGAGTGTCTCCAACTGCCACATCCGAAACGGTTTTTATCCCAGCAATTATATAACCCACCTCTCCCGCTTTAAGCCCATCATTTTTTACAAGGTCTAAAACAAAAATTCCTGTTTCTTCCACCTTATATTCGCCCATTGTATTCATAAACTGAACGGTCATACCGGGCTTTATGCTACCTTCAAAAATTCTTATATGAACGATAACACCCCGATATACATCATAATGACAGTCAAAAATCAAAGCCTTTAGCTTTGCTTTTGGGTCGCCTGTCGGAGCGGGAAACTGATGCACGATAGCTTCAAAAAGCTCATCAATATTCTGCCCTGTCTTTGCGGAAACTGCAATTGCTGTATCACTGTCCAAACCCAATTCTTTATCGATTTGATGTTTTGCAGCGTCCACATCCGCAGCAGGTAGATCAATTTTATTTATAACGGGCAACATAACAAGGTCGTGTTCCAAGGCTAAATACATATTTGAAAGCGTTTGAGATTCCACGCCCTGAGTCGCATCTACTAGTAAAATCGCTCCCTCACAAGAAGCAATTGCTCGAGAAACCTCATAAGAAAAGTCAACGTGTCCCGGCGTATCTACAAAATTAAGTTGATATTCTTCTCCGTTTTTTGCCTTATAAGAAATTGTTACCGCTTGACTTTTTATTGTAATTCCTCGTTCCCTTTCAATGTCCATATTGTCGGTCATTTGCGTTCTTTGCAAACGCTCAGAAACTGCCTGCGTTCGTTCAATTAACCTATCTGATAGTGTCGACTTGCCGTGGTCAATATGTGCCACAATACAAAAATTACGTATTTTTTCTTGATTATACATTCTTTCCACATTATACACAAAATCAAAAAAAAGTCTAGGGGAGTGAGGAGAGGCGGGCTTTTCCTTTTAAAAACTAAAAAATTTTAAAAAAAATGTCCAAAAACATCTTGACATAATTTTAAATTAAGTATATATTGCCAAATTGAAAGATTTCCTTTTTGGGAATTTAGCTTTTTTTTAGGAGGTTTGTATGGCATTAGACCGAAGCCAGTACGTCAATGACGCAGACTGGAAAAAATTTTTAAAGTTTTCAGAAAACTTAGAAACACCATTTGTGGTTTTCAATTTGGATGTGGTAAAGCAAAACTACATGAAATTAAAAGAAAACTTTCCTTTTGCGGATATTTATTACGCTATTAAAGCAAATCCGCATGATGAAGTTGTCTCAATGCTTGCAGAGTTGGGATCTTGTTTTGACATTGCATCTCGCTATGAGCTCGACAAGGTTTTGCGTTTGAATGTTCCCTCTGAACGTTTGAGTTATGGTAACACAATCAAAAAGGCGAAAGACATTGCTTACTTTTATGAAAACGGGGTACGACTTTTTGCGACTGACAGTAGAGAGGATTTAAAAACAATAGCTGAGAAGGCTCCCGGTTCGAAGATTTATGTTCGAATTTTAGTTGAAAATACTTCCAGTGCAGATTGGCCCCTTTCGCGAAAATTTGGTTGTCATCCTGATATGGCTTATGACCTTTTGATTCAAGCTAGGGATAGCGGTTTGATACCTTATGGAATTTCGTTCCACGTAGGTAGCCAGCAAAGGGACATTGGGCAATGGAACGATGCTTTGGTAAAAACTCGTTATCTTATGGACTCGCTTGAAGAAGATGAGGGGATTAAACTTCAAATGATTAACATGGGCGGCGGATTTCCTGCTCATTACATCACTCCGGCAAATGAGCTTGAAGATTATGCTACTGAAATTAATCGCTATTTGACAGAAGATTTTGGTGATGACCGCCCTCGCATTATTTTAGAACCCGGTAGGTCTCTCGTTGGAGATTCGGGGATTTTAGGCGCTGAGGTTGTGATGATTTCTAAAAAAACAAACACAGCTCTTTTTAAGTGGGTTTATTTGGATGCAGGGGTTATGAATGGTCTTTTTGAAACAGTTAACGAGTCTATAAAATACGCCGTTGTAACATCAAAGGACGCTCCCGGTGCAAAAACAGGTCCTTGTATTTTAGCAGGTCCAACTTGTGATAGTATGGATATAATGTACGAGGATTTCAAATACGCACTACCAAAAAGCTTAAATGTTGGAGACAGGGTTTACTTTCTTTCGACAGGTGCTTACACTTCAAGTTATGCATCGGTAGAGTTTAACGGTTTCCCACCGATTAAAACTTATATCCTAAAGTAAAACAAAACTTTTTGAAAAAAAAAGCGGTTGGCAAAAACCACCGCTTTTTTATTTGTGCTAAACTATATTTAACGAAAAAGATCTCATTTGTTTAACAGCTAGGTAAAGTATTTTATACTTTCGTAAAACATAAGTGTTTAAAATAAAATCTGACTTGACCTGATTTATAATTTTTGGTACAATAGCACTGATATTTTATATGTTAAAGAGAGAGTTTTTATGTTGAATTCCTTAAAGAGTTTAGATGGGTACAAAGTTTTTGAGTTTTTTTATCAAATTAACCAAATACCACGCGGTTCAGAAAACGAGCAAGCTGTAAGTGACTGGCTTGTAAAGTTTGCGAAAGACAGAAAGTTGGAAGTTAAACAGGACAAGTTTAATAATATAATTATTAAAAAGCCTGGAACAGCAGGCTATGAAAAAGCTAAAACAATTATCCTTCAAGGACATATGGATATGGTTTGTGAAAAAGAAAAAGATTCAAACCATGATTTTATGAAGGACCCAATTGCTTTTATTGTTGATGGTGATACCTTACACGCTGATAAAACAACACTTGGTGCAGATAACGGAATTGCTGTTGCCATGGCACTTGCCGTTTTAGATGCAAAGGATATTCCACATCCGCCACTAGAAGCACTTTTTACAACCGCTGAGGAAACCAGTATGGGTGGTGCTAATGGGCTAGACACTAATGATATAAAGGGTGATATTCTTTTGAATATTGATTCGGAAGAGGAAGGAGTTTTTTGTACAGGATGTGCGGGTGGAAAACAATTAGAATTTCAATTGCCAATTAAATGGGAAGACCTGCCTTCTAATAAAAAAGTTTTTTCTTTGTCGGTTAAAGGACTAATCGGTGGACATTCTGGAATGGAAATAAACAAAGAGCGAGGAAATGCAAATAAGCTTTTAGCCCGTGTTTTGCATAGTTTTGGAAAGAAATTTAAATATAATATTGCAAAAATTTCAGGTGGTTCAAAACATAATGCAATTCCTAGGGAGGCTGTTGCCTGCGTTGTTATTGATAACGAAGCTGAAGCAAAAGAAATTGTAAAAAGCTATCAAAAAATCTTTGAAAATGAGCTTTACGGAATTGATGAAGATGTGGAAATTGTTTTAGAACCCTGTAATGAGTCTCACTCGAAGATGTTTTCAGACAAGACAACAGAGGGTATTGTAAATATATTATTGTTGTCTACTCATGGCGTAATTAATATGAGTCAAACTCTAAAGGGGCTGGTGCAAACTTCTAACAACCTTGCAATAGTAGAAACAACAGCAGATGAAGTTAAGGTTGTTTGTGCTATACGAAGTTCCGTTAAGTCTTGGAAGGAAGCTGTTGCGGATGAGTTTGCTTTAATTGCAAAACTTTGTGGTGCAAAGATTGTTACTCTTGACACATATCCTGAATGGCAGTATGCGCCTGAGTCTCCTATCCGAGATCTTTTTGTTAAAGTATATAAACAAGAATTTAACAAAGAGCCTGAAGTTACAGCTATTCATGCAGGTTTGGAGTGCGGACTCTTTAGTGAAAAGTTTAACGGCAGATTGGATCAAATTTCTTTTGGACCTAATATTTATGATGTTCACACAGCAAAGGAGCACACAAGTATTTCTTCAATCGATAGAACTTGGAAATTCTTAAAAGCTGTTTTAAAAGAACTTAAGTAAAGACAAAACTTAAAAAAAGCGGTGGGCAAAGACTTACCGCTTTTTTTATTTATGTTAAAATATATTTTTTGGTTTTTGAAAGTGTCCCATTGCTAAATAAATCAAAAATCTCTCAAGTTGAAACCTTTTCTAATGAATATATGACATTATTAAGCCTATTAACAACATCTTTTGCCACTGCTCTTGCTTTTAAGCTCTTTTAGTTTGTTCATTGGTTACCTCAAATACTTTTATGATAAAGTCCGTATAATTGTATAAAAGGTTGTGTTTTAACTTCAATTTGGTAATTACATAACTGAAAAAAATCGGTCAGAGAAAAACAAAACATAACAGAGTTTAATTTTAAGATAAGTTTGAAAAAACTTCAAGAATTATTTGATGGCAAATTAGAGAATGATTTATTGAAAGATATAAATTCAGCTCCTTCGTAAATCTCAATTTGTGATAATAGATTTAAAGGCAATATACCTTTTTTATATAAAACTTAGTATTTCAAATTTTGTAACCTGACCGCTTTCTTGACAGGTTTTATTTTATGTGTTAGAATTAGTTAATGGAGGTGCGTATGGCGATTCTAGGTGCGGCGGTATTGCCACATCCGCCTTTGGTAGCAGGAACGGTTGCAAAGCATGGCGAAAAAAAACTAATTGAACAAACGATAAATGCTTATAACACTGTGGCAGAAACTATAGCGGAACTTAAACCGCAGACCATTGTACTTATTTCTCCGCACACAGCTTTTTATGCTGATTATTTTCACGTATCACCGAGTGCACGCGGTGAGCTTGCTTATGGAGATTTTTCTCGATTTGGGGATTCAAAAACTTGTGTTGAAGTTAAGTACGATGAAATCTTTATAAAAATACTTTCAAAACGTTGTCGCAATGACAACTTTCCCTGTGGAACTCTAGGGGAGAGAGAAAAAGATTTAGACCACGGTGTTACTGTTCCTTTATATTTTGTTCAAAAAAAATATAAGGATTTTAAACTTGTTAGACTTGGCTTGAGCAGTTTGCCCTTGTCGGAGCATTATGAACTCGGTATGAAAATTGCGGAGCTCGCAGTTGATCTTAAAACTGATGTTTTTGTTATCGCGAGCGGAGATCTTTCACACAAGCTTTTAGACGAGGGACCATATGGTTATGCTGCAGAAGGACCTGAATATGATGCAAAAGTAATGAAAGTTTTAGAAAGTGCAGCCTTTGACGAGTTGATTCACTTTGATGAGCGTTTTTTAGAAAAGGCGGCTGAATGCGGACATCGCTCTTTTTGTATTATGGCAGGTGTTTTCGATGGCGTCAAAGTAAAGACAGAAACGCTTGCTTACGAGGGACCCTTCGGTGTTGGTTACGGTTCCTTGCTTTTTGAGCCAACCGAAAAAGATAAAAAACGTCATTTTTTAGAGCAACACAAAAAAGCTGAAAGAAAAAGACTCAACGCAAAACGAAGTAAAGAAAGCCCTTATGTCCAACTTGCTCGACTCGCCATTGAAACATTTGTAAAAAAAGAAGAGCTATTTAATGTTTCAGAATATGAAAAATACAACATTCCATTGGGCACAGAAGCCTTTGCAGAGCAAGCAGGCTGTTTTGTTTCCTTGAAAAAAAATGGACAGTTACGCGGTTGCATCGGGACTATTGTATCGACTAAAAAAAACATTGCCGAAGAAATTGTTTCGAACGCCCTCTCTTCAGCCTGCTGTGATACTCGCTTTCAACCCGTTCGTCCCGATGAACTTACAAGTCTTGAGTATTCGGTGGATATTCTTTTTGCTCCTGAACGCATCGAAAGCGAACAAGAGCTTGATGTAAAACGCTATGGTGTTATTGTAAGTTCAGGCTTCAAACGAGGAATTTTGTTACCAAATCTTGAAGGTGTTGATACTGTAGAAACGCAAGTTGCGATTGCAAAACGAAAAGCTGGTATTTTGCCGCACGAAAAAGTTACACTTGAAAGATTTGAAGTTGTGCGTTATGAATAAAAAACTCAAGTGTACTGTCTGCCATCATAATTGTGAACTTTTACCTTCAGCTATGGGCTTTTGTGGAGTGCGACAAAATATTGATGGCAAAATTGTAAATCGCTCTTATGGCTTAATCAGTTCTATTGCTCTTGACCCAATAGAAAAAAAACCTTTGTACCAATATTTCCCGGGTTCGTCAATTTTGTCTGTCGGCTCATTTGGTTGTAATATGGCTTGCGACTTTTGTCAAAATTATCACATTGCACAAAAGCGACTTCCAAAGTGTGACACCGAAAGTGGCGAACGTTTTACACCTCTTGAATTGGTGGAGCTTGCCGTTAGGACAAAACATAGGGGGAATATCGGTATTGCTTTTACATATAATGAACCGCTTATAAATTATGAATTTATTATTGATTGTGGAAAAATAATAAAAAAAACAAATGCCGATTTAAAACTTATTTTGGTAACAAATGGACATCTTAACGAAGAGTATGCTCAAAAAATTTATCCATTTGTGGATGCTATGAATATTGACTTAAAATTTTTTAATGAAAGCTTTTATAAAAAAATGGGTGGAAATTTTTCCCTTGTAAAAAATTTTATTTCTGAAGCAGTAAAACATTGTCATGTTGAATTGACATATTTGTTAATTCCGCATTTGAATGATACAGCAGAGGAAGTCGAAGCGATGGCAAGCTGGGTAGCTTCGTTAGACTGCAAGGGAACAAGCCCAATAAAAAGTGGCAAGGAAATCCCCTTGCATATTTCACGCTTTTTTCCCACATATAAACTTACCGATAGAGCTCCTACTTCCATTGCGAGTGTTTATGCCGCCGTTGATTTAGCAAAAAAATATTTGCACCGAGTTTATCCGGGGAATGTTCCTTTTTAAAATCTTCCACAACTTAGTTTAATTTTGTAATTGATAAAATTATATGTTTAAAAATAAAATTGCAAGAGTGTTGTATTTTTCAATTTTTTAGGGTATAATCTAATGTAATATTAAATGGAAAGTTTTAATATTTTTCAAGTTGGGGTTATTTATGAAAGATAAAGCTGTCAGTTTTTTTTATATTGTTTTGGGCGTTTTGATGGTTGCGGTGGGGATTCACTTTTTCTTACTCCCGTCTAATTTGTCAATTGGTGGAGCTACAGGAATGGCTTTAGTTTTGTCTAGGTTTATTCCACTTTCGACAGGCGCTTTGTTGGTTGTTGTCAATGTAGTTTTATTTGCTTTAGGATTTTTAATTATCGGGAACAAATTCGGCATTAAAACCGTTTTTGCAGGCTTGGGACTTTCGGGAGTTGTTTGGCTTTTGGAAATTTTTATTCCTATGCACGAGCCGATTGTTGACGACACTTTTTTGCAGTTACTAATTGCAGTTTTGTTATACGGTTCAGGTGCAGGAATAGTCTTAAACCAATATGCCTCTACCGGCGGAAGTGATATTTTCGCAATGATTTTACAAAAGTACACCGGGCTTGATTTAGGAAAGGGCTGTCTTTTAACTGACTTTGTGGTAACACTTTTTGCAGGATTTGCATACGGCACAGAAATTGCACTGTTTTCACTCGTGGGAGTTATTATCAACGGACTTGTAATTGATGCAACAATAGACGGTATGAACACAGCAAAACATTGCACTATAAACACTGACAAGCCCGAAGCAATTTGTAAGTTTTTGGTTAGTTTAGGGCGATCTGCAAATGTGTACAAAGCAACGGGGGCTTTTAGCAAATCCGAAAAAACAGTTGTACAAGCAGTAATGACCCGTAGCGATTTTGTCAAGCTAAAAAATTTTTTGAGCGAAAATGATGAAAAAGCGTTTATGGTTGTAAGTAATGCTCATTCGGTTTTTGGTTGGCATTGGAGACGAATCAGCGAGTAGGTTTGTCGGTTTGAAAATTATGAGATAAAATTCTGAAAAATTAAAAAAAGGGCTTGACATTTTTTTTTATTTTTGTATAATTAAAGCTCAAGCATATTAAATATAAGCCGTTGTAGCTCAGTCGGTAGAGCAAAGGACTGAAAATCCTTGTGTCGACAGTTCAATCCTGTCCGACGGCATTTCTTCTTACAAAAATAAAAAATCTATTCATATAAATAGTTATAACTTTATTTTTTGGGCGTTCCCTTGTTTTGCTTTAAATCCTGAAAAGCAAAACAAGGTCGGCGTATTCAAAGCTCCGCTTCGGCTCCGACCAAAATTGTGGCGTAAATTATCGCCACAATTTTGTTTTGGTTTGCATTTTGAAAAATGCAAACCAACTTTGAATGTGCCTAACGCTCACCTTGAAAAAACATCCGTGTTTTTTCAAGGTGGACGAGTTTTGCAACTTGGCAAAATGGTTTGTTGCAAAACGTCGCTGTTGCTTTATTTTAGCTCGCCGTCCGTGGCGAGAGCGTTTTAAAAAACATCCGTGTTTTTTCAAGGTGGACGAGTTTTGCAACTTGGCAAAATGGTTTGTTACAAAACGTCGCTGTTGCTTTATTTTAGCTCGCCGTCCGTGGCGAGAGAAAAAACATCATTTCTTTTTCTAAAATGGACGAGTTTTGCAACTTGACAAAATGGTTTATTGCAAAACATCGCAACCTCTTTATTCTAGCACATCCCCCTAGCACCGAAAAGTTAAACGAAAAAATCAAAAACCCACTCCCTCCATCGCAAGCAAATTCTTTTTGTAAAAAACGCCTGCACTAAATCCGCCTAGCCTGCCGTCCGAGCGAATTACTCTGTGGCAGGGGATAATGATTAAGATTTTATTTTTTGCCACAGCACCACCGACAGCCCTTGCGGATGAAGGCTTTTTGGTTTTTGCTTCCAGTTGTATTTTTATGTCGTTATAAGACCGAGTTTCCCCGTGAGGAATTTTAAGCAATTCTTTCCATACTGTCTGCTGAAACTTAGTACCACTTAAATCCAGTGAAGGCGTAAAACCTGGCGACTTACCTGAAAAATAAATCGAAAGCCATTTTTCCGTTAAATTAAAGACAAGATTGTTACAAGGCTTAACTTGACTTGTGTTTTTAGTTTCAGCGAAGTATAAACCATTGAGCTTGCCTTCAAAAGCCGAAAGAGTAATCGCGCCCAATGGCGACAAAAAAGTTTTGTACTGAATCATAAAAGCTAGCAAAAACCGTCAATTCCTACCTAAAACAAACTAGGCTCTTCCACTATTTTTCTAAAAGTCGGCGACTTGCTTGTCAAATATTCATCTATGTTTACGCCCTGAGCGTAAGACTCCAACATATCGGCATTTTCATCAAAAAAGCGATCAATAGCACAATTAAAAAAATCCATACAAACTCGAGCATCATCTTCAGCCCGATGCGCATCCAAAACCTTTAAATCCAAAAGAGCCGCAAGCTTTTGCAAAGAATAACTTTCCAAACCGGGATACACCTCTTTTGCAAAAACCCAAGTATCCACAATTTTATTTGTCAACTCCGAACCACCCAGCCGTTTTAACTCACTATTCATCATCCCAATATCAAACTTCGCATTATGAATCACCAAAATGCTATCCTCAATAAAAGCCAAAAAATCTCCAATCACATCCTTCATCAAAGGTTTATCTTGCAAGAGTTCGTCAGTTATATTATTTACCGCAGATGCCCCCTCAGGCATAGGCATTTCAGGATTAATCAAAACACTCATTCGTGCTATGACACCACGCTTATCAAACTTAATCGCTCCGATTTCTACAACCCTATCCTTTTCCGCATCCAAGCCTGTCGTTTCCGTATCAAAAGAAACAAAGGTTGCTTTATCATAAACTGCACTCAACCACTTATAAGAACTCATTTTTTCCTCTTTAATTTTGATTATTTTTTATTTGGGCGACTTTTTTGCGTTTTTAAATTTGACGGACGCAAAAAAACGGGCTGACAAAAAGCTACGCCTTTCGGCTCCGACCAAAAAGCTCGCAAAAATTGTTGCGAGCTTTTTGTTTTTTGGGCAGTTTTGAAAAACTGCCCAAAACTTTTTGTATCCCTGTCGCATTTTGCCTAAAACGAAACTTTTTTTCGCTTATCATTTTAGTAGATTATACAATAAGCTTCAAAAAAAATCAATTTGAACATATAGTTTTGCGGCAATACTACTCGTAATTTATACTTAATTGGCAAAAAATAAAAAAAATTTCTAAAAAACTCAATTAAACTACTTGACAAATTTTAAAAATGGGGTTACCATTTACTAAAGTTTAGAATTTTCATTATGGAGGTGGATTAATGAAAAGATTTTTTAGCGTTTTTGCAGTCATTGGGATTGCAAGTGTTTTGACTTTTTCCTTGATTTCATGCGGGGGAAAGGATGGTGATAAGGCTGGACAGGAAGTATATTTAAATACTTTTATGAACTCTCAGCCTAATACTTTGGACCCTTCAAAAGGTA
>JARGFC010000068.1:0-13007 GCA_038397925.1 Treponemataceae bacterium | reverse complement strand
TATAAATGAACCTTTTAGAACTCCTTTCTCTTTAAAATCAAATTCATCATCGCAGTATACATGCTCACATGGAGTATTTTGTCTTGAATATTCGGATCTAATTGCATATTTTTTAGGGTATTTCCAACCTGATCCGCAATCCTCGCCAGCAAGTCCAAGACTCTCTCTTTGAAAACAGTTGCAAGCTATAAAAGTAAAAAACATAATAAAAATAAACAATATATAACCATATCGTTTTGACATACTTAACCTCTACAACAGACATGTTTTTTTTGCACCACATCTGTTTTTAAATTTGCTCGTTATTTTTTCCATCCTGGAACTGATTTTTTTGGCTTACATTGCCACCAGCATAACAGTCTAGAGTAAAAAACACAAATGTTACAAGACATAATGTAAACATAATGGCTATTATATTATTTTTGATAAAATTTGTCAAGTGCTTTTGTAACAATGGTTTTTGGTTTTTCTAGTTTATGGTTTGACGTATAAAGCTTCAACACTAAAACTCCCACAAACGAATACAGAAAGTACTTTTACATTTTGGACAACGCGCTCTTTTATTAAACAAACTTATTTTAGCTTTAAAATTATTTCCACATTTTATGCAACGATGTGGAACTGCTATTTCATCTCTAGGCATAAAACGAGCAGAAATATTATTTCCACTAAAAAGCTCAGCTTGATCTTTGAAATCTTCCAGCTCGACATATAAGTCTAGATTTTTTAGGTGGCTTTGTTGAGGATGATGAAACGTTACATGTATTGAGGATTAGTGCAATTTGGTGGAAACTAAAAAATGGTGTTTGGAGTAAAGGTCAGTCTAGATACACGAGAGACTTTATACGCTACCCTAGTTGAAACTCTTAGGAATTGTTGTGACAAAAATCAATAGCGACGACTTTAGTCCATTACTAAAAATGCCTTCAACAGATGTGTTGAAACAGGAAAGGATAAAAAAATATCTTCCTTGACAGACAATTAATAACACAGAAATGTTACCCAAATAGCATGAAAAATCAGAAGATGATAAGATAGGAGGCGTAATTCCAAGCATCCACACCTATGAGGTAAACAGAACGCAAATTAACGCTCAAGTGTAACTTTTATGAAAAACAAAACGCTAAAAAAATGCTCATCTCGCTTGCCACTGACGGTGAAAGTAAGTACAGATCATCTGCAATGTTTTGCAGCACCCAGTTTTGCCAAGTTGCAAAACTCGGAGGGTAACAAAAAACACGGATGTTTTTTGTTACCCCGCGTTAGGCACATTGAAAGTTTTGGGCAGTTTTTCAAAACTGACCAAAAAACAAAATTGCGGCGATAATTTTAGACGCAATTTTGGTCGAAGTGAAGCGGAGCTTTCAATACGCCGACGGTTTTTGCTCATTCAGAATTTTAGAGCAAAAACCGGAACGCCCATAGTAACAATTGGTATACTTTGAACAACTTCATAAAACTTGAGCTTTGCGAAATTCGCAATAGATACTTTTTTTAATTTATGATATAATATGTAGGCTTTACAAATTATGAAAAAAAAACGGGCTAAAAATAATCGCACTCTTGAGTTAAAAAAAGGCGAGAGCGAAAAACTGAAACTCAGACTTTTAACCGAGCAAAATATTTTAGGTGCTGATATTACAAATAAAACAATTTGTGGGGATACCTTAAAGGTGCTTGACCTTCTTCCCGAAGCTTTTGCCGATTTAATAATAGTCGACCCACCATATAATTTGACAAAAAACTTTCACGGTTTTCAATTTAATTCTTGTAGCGAGGCTGACTATGAGGTTTACTTAAATTCTTGGTTACCAAAGGTTTGTTCAAAGCTAAAGCCTTCAGGTTCGCTTTATATTTGTGGCGACTGGAAATCAAGTTCAGCTTTGCAAAGAGCTTTGGAAAAAGAGCTAACAATAATGAATCGTATTACTTGGCAGAGAGAAAAAGGACGGGGAGCAAAAGCAAACTGGAAAAACGCAATGGAAGATATTTGGTTTGCGGTTAAAAATAAAAACGATTATTTTTTTAACACCGAAGCGGTAATGCTAAAAAGACGAGTGCTAGCTCCTTATACTCAGTCTGGTAAACCCAAGGGATGGAAAAAAGAAGAAGGTGGGAATTTTAGGCTCACTTACCCTTCGAATTTTTGGGACGATATTACAATTCCATTTTGGTCAATGCCTGAAAACACTGATCATCCGACCCAAAAAAGTGAAAAGCTTTATGCAAAATTAATTTTAGCATCAAGCAAAGAAGGTGACTTTGTGTTCGACCCTTTTTTGGGAAGTGGCACTTCGAGTGTCGTGGCAAAAAAGCTAAACCGAAAATACTGTGGCATTGAATTAAATGAAGAATATTGTCTTTGGGCAGAAAAGCGCTTAATCCAAGCCGAAACAAACAAAAGCATACAGGGGCTTAAAGATGGAGTTTTTTGGGAAAGAAATAGTTTATAAAAGATGAAAAACAAAAAAGCATTTTTCCGTGCAATTTGTTTATATGATGATAAATTTAATAAAGGGACTTGACTTTATTTTTAAAAAATCCAATAATCTGACGATAAACTTTGAAAATTTTATTGATAATTTTTAAGTATTACCAAGTACACAGGAAAATAAAATGCAAAATACACAAACTAAAAAAAGAGTTGTTTTTACAAAGGAAATGCGAAAAACCCACACTATTTTAGCACCTGAAATGTCGCCTATCCATTTTGAGCTTATGGAAGCAGCTTTTCAAGCTTCAAATTATAATTTTAAGATATTGCCAAATTTAACACCGCGTACAATTGACATTGGTTTGCAGTTTGTAAATAACGATGCTTGTTATCCTGCGATTATTGTTGTAGGACAAATGATTGAAGCCCTGCAATCGGGCGAATACGATTTAGATAAGGTCGCCTTGGCAATAACCCAAACAGGAGGCGGTTGCCGAGCAACAAATTATATTGCTTTTATTCGACGGGCATTAAATGATGCTGGCTATTCAAAAATTCCCGTTATAGCAATTAGTGTGCAAGGATTTGAAAAAAATCCGGGTTTTAAGTTTAGCATTCCTTTTTTGATGCGACTTGGAAAAGCTGTGTGCTTGGGAGATTTGTTTTTAAGAGTTTTATATCGCACTCGACCATATGAAAAGGAAGAAGGGGCGGCAAACGCACTTCATCAAAAATATGCAGAGCGAATAAAAAAAGAACTTAAAACAATGTCTTGGTTTAAGTATAAAAAAATAGCAAAGGAAATAGTTGAAGATTTTGATAAACTGCCTCTTCGTAAAACGCGTAAACCAAGAGTCGGTGTGGTCGGCGAAATTTTAGTAAAATTCCACCCCGCTGCAAATAATGATATTGTTTCAACACTTGAGGCTGAAGGAGCTGAGGCTGTTGTTCCTGACTTATTGGATTTTATGTTGTATAGCACTTATGGTGGGCATGTTCGTCACCAGCATTTGGGTGCAAAAAAAACAAAAGCGATTTTTGCTGATATTGGAATTTGGTTTTTGGAAATGCTTAGGCGTCCCTGTTGCAAAGCACTGAAAAAAAGTAAACGCTTTACTCCACCCGCTAGTATTTACGAGCTAGTAAAAGGTGTCGATGGGATTGTGCAAACTGGAAATATTATGGGCGAGGGGTGGTTTTTAACAGCGGAAATGGTGGAGCTAATAAAAGACGGCGTTCCGAATATCGCCTGCATTCAACCCTTTGCTTGCTTGCCAAATCACGTAACTGGCAAGGGTATGATTAAAGAACTGCGTCGTCGTTATCCTGAGGCAAATATTGCAGCCATTGATTACGATCCCGGTGCAAGCGAAGTAAATCAGCTTAATCGTTTAAAGCTTTTGTTAGCGAGTGCAGAAAATGGTAGACATCCTGATGATTAATTGTACGAATTGGCAAAATCTTTTTAGGCTTGATTTTAAATTTATTCTATTGTAGTATTGGCTATGAATTTTTTTGCACGAATTTTACAAGAGATAAAATATTTTTTTTCTCTGATTTTTATGCCTAATTCACCTGCGACTTTGAGACGAAAACAATTAAAGTTTATTTTTAGTGAACTAAAAAAACTACCTAACGAGCTTATAAGTAAAGATTTTTACTTACAACCTGAGCTAGCAAAAATAATTTTTCAGCTCTATCTTGAAACCCTGCCGATTAAGTCCATTTTTCAAAGTACAATAATGAGTCCTGATATTCGTGTTGCAATTCAGTTTGAAGATATGCTTTTAAAAGAATCTTTTACTGCTGACCAAAAAAAAGCTTATAATTCTTTTAAGTTTTCTGAACGAGAAAGTGATTTGAGAAGAGAAGTTGTTGCCTCTATTGAAATTATTCAAAGGCGATTAAAAGAGCAGGTAAAAAACTTCCATTCTTTTAAGCAAACCTTGTACTCAACCAATGTAAAAGACGCCGAGCAAACAATTCAAAAAATTTATGCTCTCTATGATTTTTGCAATTTTGATTTTTATAGCTTTTTTTCAAATTTTACAACAGTATCGGAAAGTAAGTTTTCAGAAATCGTAAAATCAGGTGCAACACCTAAATTTCACCAGATTTTGGCAAACAATGTACTAAAAGAGCTTTTAGACCTTGAGTTTTTAATAAAAAATTTGGATTTGAGTTCAGATCTTATTCGTGCTGTAGAACTAATGCACAAGCTTGTTGCCTTGCCTTCGGAAAACAAGTTTTTTTTGGTAGTTCAAAAAATTACAGGAATAAAAGAAATTTTAGAAAAAAAGTTAACCCCTGAAACTGTCCTTAACATTATAAGATATGTTAAAGGCGATCCTGAATTTGAAGACAAAACAGAATTTAGAGAAACCAAGGTGATAGACGATTTTTCAGAAAGGTTTGAATCTCGCTTTACGGCAGACTCGAAAAGACTTTTGCTACTTTTTCAAGAAAATAAAATTGACAAGATGATTGAAGATACCTTTGGAAAACAAAAATTTTTTACATTTTCAGGCTATAATGAGGAAATAAATACTAAGCTAAAGCAGGCAACTTCTTTAAGCTTTGATTGGATTCGCCCAATGGAATTATTGCGTACTTTTACTAAACAAAGCTTTGAGATAAATATGAAAAACCTTCTTAAAACAGTGTTGGTTGAAGGTTTTTTTGTTGATAATAAATTTCAAAACCGGCTCGGTGCGGCTTTTTACTATTGTGAAGGTCTTTCAAATAAATTTGAAAATTTTGAACGATTGTTTGGTGTCGGTGGCAACTGTAATTTAGACGAAATAAAAAGCCTTTTAAACGAAATTAACGAAGGAGCAAACTTAGAAAAAGTTTTGGAAAAAATTGTGGAAAATGCAAATCTTATAGCTAAAGAACTTGTTCAAAATGCTGTAGAACAGTACACAGCCTTGTACGATGTTTGTTCACAATTGCTTTCAGAGTCAAGAAAGCATAGCTCAGATTTAGTTAGTAATATAAAGGCACTTTTTTTATCTACGAAAAACCGTTCCTATGTTGCTCTCTTTGAAAGGGATGTAGAACTTTTAGGCAAGTTTTTAGAAATAATGAAAAATTATGCTGTCCTTGTAAAAATAGATGTTGCATAAATATTAAAAATCTTATATAATGTGAAAAATATTGCTTATATTTTAGAGGGAAAGATAGGAGTGAGTATCAAAAAACGAAACAAAAAGCGGAAAAAAATAACTGCCAAATTGGAAAGTATTTTACAATTAAAAAAGAAAATTAGAGCCCAAGAAAAAAATATTTACGACTTAAAACAATTATTAGAGATTTCTAAAAGTTTAAACTCAGTTATTGAGTTTAGCAGGCTAATGGAGGCTATTCTTTATGTTGTTATGGCTCAAATGAAAACCTTTGGTGTTGCTATTTTTATAAAAAACACCTTTGAGGATGATAACTTTGTACTTTATGATGATATTTATGGTTTTGATATTGATGACAAGCAAAAATTCGCTATACCTGAGTCTCACGATCTTATAAAGTTTTTTGCTGCAAAAAACTCCTGTGTTTTGCCCGATGAAATAAATACCAAGTTTAAAAAAAATAAAGACAAAGATGAAATTATACAAATGCTTGTAAACTTAGATGCTTCACTCTTTGTCCCTATGAAAGTAAAAAAACGCTTGGTTGGGTTTTTAGTTTTGGGAAAACAAATAGAGTATAAAAATTCTTATGATGATTATGAGCAGGATATGATTTTAAGTATTGCGAATTTAGCTGCAATAGCTATAAATAATGCTCAGCTTTTAGAAATGTCAACAACCGATATGATGACGCATCTTAAGTTTAAGCATTATTTTTATGCTATATTAAGCAAAAAGCTTGAAACAATAAATAAAGATTCTAATCTCTCGGTTTTGATGTTTGACTTGGATAATTTTAAAAAAATAAACGATACTTACGGACACGCTTGTGGAGATATAGTTTTAGAACGGACTGCCGACATTGTAAAAACTTCAATTCGTGATAAAGATTTAGCCGCTCGCTATGGCGGTGAAGAATTTGCTGTGCTTTTACTAGATGCTGATATTGAGGTTTCGAAAATTATTGCTGAGCGAGTTCGTTCCCGTATTGAGCAGATGGAAATAATTTACAACGGACACCCTATTAAAGTTACTATTTCTGTAGGTATTGCACAATATATGCACAACAAAGAAACTATGAAAGATTTAATAACTCGTTCTGACCTTGCTCTTTATGAGTCAAAACGAACGGGAAAAAATAAATACTCGATTTCAAAGCAAAATCTTAAAGCCATTGAAGCTGAAAAGGTTGAAGACAAAGCTGAATTTTAAGGATTTTATATGAGCTCTTTTTTACGCAAACCTTTTCGATATACTTACAAAAACGCTTGTCGTATAATAATTGCAATAAATGTTGCTGTTTTCGTTTTACTGGAATTATTTGCTGTTTTTGGTTTTCCTCAACTGCAAGGTTTGTTCGCCTTGGTTCCTCATTTTGTAATAAACAAAAAAATGTTTTGGCAGGTATTTACTTACCAGTTTTTGCATGGGGGAATTTGGCATTTGTTTTTTAATATGTTGGCACTTTTATTTTTTGGAATTCCGCTTGAGCAAAAAATGGGTACAAAGGAGTTTGTGCTATTTTATCTTTTGTGCGGAACTCTTTGTGGTATTGTGGGGCTTGGAATTTATTATTTTATATGGATAAAATATGGTATCCCCATAATAGTAATTGGATCTTCTGGTGCTGTTTTTTCGATAATGCTTGCCTTTGCTGTTTTGTATCCAACATCAACAATTTTTATTTGGGGGATTTTTCCAGTGCCAGCTCCCATCCTTATTTTGATTTATATTGCATTTGAGCTATACGGTATGTTCTTTTCCAGTGGCGGTGTAGCTCACTCGATTCATCTTTCAGGTTTAGCTTGGGCATTTTTATATATTGTAATTCGTTTCGGTATAAATCCTATACGAGTATGGCGAAATACATTTAAGTAGCTACTTAACTTTTGGTGTTTTGTTTATAAAGGCACAGAGTTTTTTTATTGTGTCAGCACTGACAACATGTTCGATTTTACACGCCTCTTCTTCAGCAACAGCAGGAACGACTCCTAGCACATCTTCTAAAAAGCTTTTAATAATGTCGTGCCTCTTTCTAATTTCTTTAGCGAGGTTTAGCCCCTTTTTTGTTAATGTAATCTTTCCGTATGGTTCTTGCTCAATAAATCCTCCATCACGGAGACCCGGGATAGCCTTATTTATACTTGCACGTGAAACATCTCTAGCACGCGCAACATCCACAGACTTCACCTCTGCACCATCTACAGACAAATCATATATTGTTTCAAGATAATCTTCTTGTGAAATTGTTGCTTTCATTACTATAAGGATACCATAGAAAGAAAAAAAAATCAAGAAAGAAATTCGTTAAAATTGACAATTTTTCAAAAATATGCTATTATTTTATCAAATGGAAATAGACAAAGACTTTTTAATAGAAACTAGACGAAATGCTTATGTAGAATGTAGTATGAATTTTATCGAACACAATAATATAGTTGGCTATTATGGTACTGGTATTCCTTTGGAGCTTTTTTACGGCTTTGAACTTATTCCTGTTCCTTTGGAAGGAGTTGACTCGGATGTGTTTGCTTTTACAAATGAAACTTTGCTGGAAGAAAATTTTTGCGATTGTATTCAAAGTACCTTAACTTATCTAGAAACTGAAAAATGTCCCATTCTTTTTTCTTGCAAAGCTTATTTTTTTCAGAATTTTTGTGAACTTATGTTTCGTGAGTTTTCTACTCGGACAAAAAAGCCTTGTATAAAACTTGAGCTTGAAAAAGATGACGGATTGGACATTTTAAAAAAGGAGATAGAAAAAATTTCTGCAAAAAAATTTAATCTGGAAAAGTCTGAGCAAGCCAAGAAAAGATTAAAATATATAGATTCCGTAATAGAAAAAATCGAAAACTATTCCGATGTGGATGGAGAAAAAATTTTTTTGCTGCGTTATTATTCGCCTTACATAATTGATTTAAATACCCGCCTTGAGTATTTTAAAACATTGGAAAAAAAACTTATCTTTAAAAACACAAAGCAGAAGCGAAAACTTTTTACAGTAGCTTGCCCACGCGGTATTTTTAAAAATATTTACAAACAAGTACCAAAATCCGCAAAAATTATCTGGGATAAAAACTTCCCAAAAAATACCAAACTAGATTTTGCTGATAAAAGATGTGTATATGAGCATTTACATAACACGGAATATTAGTGCTGATTTGTTTAATAAAAACTTTTAAAACTTAAGATTATTTAAAGGGTACTCAATGACAGTTTTTGTGTGGGAGCTAAAATCCTTGCAAATTTTTGTAAAAGAATATCCAAAAAACAACACAAACACAAAGATATAAATAAACACTAGGCTAAAATTTAATACAAAAACCAATAAGCTTAGTATACTTGAAAAAAAACATTATTTTTAGTATAATATTTACTTATGATAAAAGAAAGATTAGACAATTTACGGGAAAAATTTTTAGAAGTAGAAAAAACTGTCGCAGATCCTGATTTGATTAAAGATGTAAAAAGATATAAGGATGTGATGCGGGAATATTCTTATCTTTCGGAATTGATGAATGAATATGACAATTATTTAGACATAGAAAAACAAATCGAGGAAGCGCATGAGATGATTCAGCTGGAGGAGGACTCGCAACTTCGAGAAATGGCAAGAAGTGAAATGCGTAATTTGGAAGAGGACTTGGAAAAAAGTGAGGAAAAATTAAAGCATTTGTTGATTCCGCCTGACCCTCTTGAAGAAAAAAATATTATTATGGAAATCCGTGGGGGAACGGGGGGAGATGAGGCAGCACTTTTTGCGGCAGACCTTTATCGAATGTATACTCATTTTGCGGATGCTCGTGGTTGGAAGTGCGAAATACTTTCAATGAATGAAACTGAACTTGGCGGTTTTAAGGAAATTATTTTTTCGATTTCAGGCAAGTATGTTTACGGGAGTTTGCGTTATGAGTCGGGAGCACATCGAGTTCAACGCGTGCCAGAGACGGAAACTTCTGGGCGTATTCATACGAGTGCAGTAACGGTTGCAGTTCTTCCTGAAGCGGAAGAAACTGAAGTCGAAATAAAGCAGGAAGACTTGCGGATTGATGTGATGCGTTCAAGTGGTCCGGGTGGGCAGTCGGTAAACACAACAGATTCCGCCGTGAGAATTACTCATTTGCCAACGGGACTTGTGGTTACTTGCCAAGATGAAAAAAGCCAAATTAAAAATAAGGCAAAAGCGATGCGAGTTTTGCGAAGTAGGCTTTACGATATGGAAGAAACCAAAAAGCAGGCAGAGCGTTCGGCAAATCGTAAAAATCAAGTGGGAACAGGTGACCGCTCTGAGAGAATTCGCACCTACAATTTTCCGCAAAACAGGGTGACAGACCATCGCATCAATTTAACCTTGTATCATTTGGATGCAATAATGCAAGGCGATTTGGAAGAGCTAATCGAAAACCTTTATGTCGTAGCAAGAGAAAAAATGCTCACCGAATAAGACGCTTAAAACTTTTACGTTACTTTTTAGCAGTTAACCCCTTATTCTTTCCACCAGCCGAATGGATTTTTTCGCCATTCGTGAAGGCTTAACTTTTGCTCTTCGTTTATAAAGGCATTTTTTAAAGCAACTTCAAGCATAATTTCGTAATTTAAGATGGAAACAGGGACACAACTGGGATTTAAATTCGAGAATGCAGATATTGATTTTTCTAAACCGTATGAAAAAATGGCAAAACAAAAAGGAGCATTTCCGTTGGCTGCTCGTATTGCTGTGATAGCTTTGATAGAGCTACCGCCAGTGGAAATTAGGTCTTCGATAACGAGGACTTTTTTTTGTGCGAAGTCGGCATTGCTTCCCAAGCCTTCTATTTGGTTTTTTAAGCCGTGTCCTTTGCTTTCCGAACGAATGTAAGCAAGGGGTAAGCCTAATTTATCAGCGAGGGTCGTGCCGTGTGGAATGCCACCTGTTGCTACACCTGCAATCCAGTCGGGAACAAAATTTAATGCTTTTGCTAATTCTGCAAAGGCATCACTTATGATTTTGCGTGTTTCGGGAAAAGCTAAAAGACGACGATTGTCATTATAAATGGGCATTTTGTATCCCGAAGCCCAAGTAAAGGGTTTTTCGGGGGAAAGTTTAATGGCACCACATTCAAAAGCTTTTTTAGCTAATTGTTCACCAAATTGTTTTTGGATTGGTAAAATGGTTTTATCGATTTTGTTCATTTTTTCTCCTTAAAGTTTAATTTTGGAAAAGATTTTAAGATTTGAGTTAAAATCTTTTTATTATTTTTACTCTTTTGGGTTTAAGCCCAAATTTGTGTTTTGCTAGTGCATAAATGGGTGTTTTTAAAACTAATCTTTTTAGTCTTTCCCATTTATGCACGGTTTTGTCTGGGGTAGACTTTAGCGGAACAGTCGCCGATAGCGGTAAGCTCGTTTGTAGCGAGCTGCTGACAGCGAGCGAGTAGAGCGTTTTCATCCTTGCTTTTTTACTCCTGTTAAAAATCTCGTTCAAAAGTCATCGCAAGCCTGAGAATTTTTTCTTCGCAAAACTGTCCGCTAGCAAATTGAATGCCAATAGGAAGTTTGTCTTCATTGGAAGTTCCGATGGGCACTGAAAGAGCAGGAATTTTGGCGAGATTTGCGAAAATAGTAAAAAGGTCGGAAAGGTACATCACAACAGGATCGTTTAATTTTTCGCCTAATTTAAAAGCCGTCGCAGGAGAAGTAGGGCAGATGATAAAATCGTTTTCGCTCATTATATGCGAAATTTTTTGCTCCAAAAGGGTTTGCAATTTTTTGCCCACTGCGTAAATATCGCCGGCAAGTTCTTTTGTTAAAATGTAATTTCCAATTAGGATGCGACGTTTTACTTCACTGCCAAGTTTTTCGCTTCGAGTTTTTATGTAAAGTTCGTCGAAACCTTTTCCCGCATCAAGTCTTTTACCGATACGAATTCCATCTAGGCGGGCTAGGTTGCTGGCTGCTTCGGGGAAGGTAATTGAATAATATTCTTCTACGGAATTTTTTAATACGGGCAAGGATAAGATTTTGATTTCGGCTCCCATTGAGCGAAGAAAGCTAATAACTTTTTCGAGTAAATCTTTAACAGGCTTTGAAACGCCAGACATTTCGTAAAACTCTTTAAAAAGTACAAATTTCTTTTTGCTGATTTCTTCTTTTGAGTAGGGTTTTAAGTTTGTAAAATGTGAATAGTCTAGCTTAGCACTTGTTTGGTCGTATTTGTCTTTTCCGACTAAAACTGAAAGTAAAAGAGCGGCGTCTTTTGCATTTCGGGTAAAAAGTCCTACTTGGTCTACACTTGAGGAATAGGCTACAACTCCATAGCGACTTAAAAGACCGTATGTGGGTTTTAAGCCAAAAAGTCCGCAATAGGTAGCAGGGAGACGAACGGAGCCGCCAGTTTCTGTGCCTAGAGACGCTGGGGCTTGGTCGCCCGCAACGACAGCTGCTGAACCTCCTGAACTTCCGCCGGGCGTGCGGTCTCGGTCGAAGGGGTTTCGAGAAACGCCGTAACAGGAAAACTCGGTGGAAGAGCCCATCGCAAATTCGTCCATATTTGTTCGCCCAAGTAAAATAGCTCCCGCGTCCAATAAGCGATTTATAACTGTGGCGTTATACGGAGCTTCATAGCCTTCAAGGATTTTGCTACAGCAAGTACATAGTTTGCCCTTTATAGAAATATTGTCTTTGATAGCGATGGGTAAACCTAATAAAGGCTTTTTTACGCCTTCGCTACGGAGTTTGTCGGCTTCGGCAGCTTTGTCAATGGCATCATCAAAGAACTCAACATATGCGTTAAGCGGTTTTTTGTTTTTTAAGTCTGTCTCAAAGTTAGTTTTAAAAGCCTTTACGATTTCAACCGAGGTTAAGCTTTCGTTTTCAAGCTTTTCGCGTAATTCGGTTAAACTCAATTTAGTTATATTATTCATTTTATTTCCTTAAACTTATTTTGTATGATTTAACTTTTTACAAGAACCTTAGTTTTGTTATTCTAAAACCTTTGGCACTCTATAATAACCGTCCAAAAACTCTTCAGAATTTTTCTTTAAGTCCTTTGTTTCCGTGCCTTTTACTATTTCACTAGAGCGTAGGTCTGTTTCGGAAATTGTCTTGCATTCAGTTGCACTTTCTTTTAAATAATTTCGCAAAACATCCATACCTGATACAACATTTTTTATTTGTTCCATAAAGTCTGTCCTTTCATTTTCTGCCACATTCAAGCGAGAAATATAAAGCAAGTCTTCAAAAATCTCTTTGTCAAATTTTAATTCCATAGGTTAATTGTACACAAAAAGCAAGTTTGTTACAAGGGGACGGGGTAACAAAAAACATCCTTTATAAATTGCAATAGGTATTGCCCAATTTTTATAAAAATTGGGCAATATTTTCATAAACCTCCAGTGCGGTTAGGTATTTGTGTAGCTTTCTTGGGTAGTTATTCATCCAGTTTTCTATCTCTTGGATTTGCTCTTCGC
>JARGFC010000067.1:0-36284 GCA_038397925.1 Treponemataceae bacterium | reverse complement strand
TGATGTTTACAAAAGGCGAAAAAGGAAACAAAGCCTTGATCAGTTTCCTAAATGCATTTTTGGCGGACACCTATGGCGAAATAAAAACCGCCGATGTTTTAAACACGGAAATAATCCGTGAAAGTCCAAATGCCGAAACTTACCGCTTGGATTTATTAGTAAAAACTGACAACCGCCTAGTTGTAAACATCGAAATGCAGCAGTTTTGGCAAAGCAGTTACCCTCGTCGTGTAGCGATGTATTTATCCGAAACGGTCGCCCGCTTTTTAAGTTTGCACCCAAAGCACAACGAGCCGCTTTACGCCATCAGTTTTACAGTTTTTGGTGAAAATGTACCTGAAAAAATCCAACTTCCTACAGGTTCAAAAGATTCGGGCTTTGAGTTTTTCTATCTTGAATTAAATAAAGAAATAGCGTACACTATGAATAAGCATATAAACAACTACACCGAAAAAGATTACTGGATAAGATTTTTAGCAAATTATAAAGAAGACACAAAAGCAGATGAATTGGAAACTTTATGCAAACGAAATCAGGGGGTAAATATGGCGAATGAAGTATTGCTTACAGTTACCGAAGAAGAACGACGCATTGCACGCGAAATTTCTGAAAACAATTATCAAAGAATGCTTAAATTTGAAAGTGAAATAGCCAGAGAAAAAGGTCTCGCTGAGGGATATGCAGAAGGGCATACCAAAGGACGCACCGAAGGGCGTGCTGAGGGAGCATACCAAGCAAAGTTAGAAACGGCTTTGGCGTTTAAGCAAATGGGGTTATCAATTTTACAAATTGCAAAAGGTACTGGTTTGACAGAAGAGGAGGTTGAAAAACTGTAAGTCTAGTTTTTTCACGCTTAATCTGGCAAAGTTGGGACAAAAATTTTTTGTAAAAAAATTCTTGTCCCTAAGCAAAGCGTAGCACAGGGTTTACGCATTTGCGTTTTATTGGCGTTCTGTGCTTTTGTTAAATGGACCTTATAGCGAGTTTGATTGCTGTACTACGGTTTTCTTTAAATAGCACGCCTAAGGGCGTGCCGAGCACAGGGTTTGCTTACTTCGTGTTAATGCATCTTTTGTTAGTTCAAAAATCTTATCTTCCAAAAAACATAACCACAGGTTGTTTATTTCGGCTTTCGACAATGCTTTCTACGATGTTCTTTTTTTCGACATATTCCATATGTAAGCCTTGCTCCGTGAGATTAGCCAAAAAGTCTACGCTGTCTGCAAGCCCATCAAAGTAAAATGAGAGTACTGAGTTGTAGTGGGAAAACTTTGGCGAGGCAAAAAATCGTATTTCAATGTGTCCTGTGGTTTTTGCACCAGCGGGAATTATCTTGCCTGAAATTACATCAAAGCCGTCCCAAACAAAATCTCCGTCATTTGTAATGTGTAAGTTGCCGTAACTTACCGAGTTAAATTTTGGACCTGCGTTTGAAATATCGGAAATTACTTCGGCTCGTCTTTCCTGTTCTGCCTTTATAATTTCTTCCAAAGGTTTTTCTAAGGTAGTAAAATATTCCACATCGGGCATACCTTTTGGATCGGTAAACTGTACGGCAATTCGATTTGCAGCACGTATTTGCATTGAAAGGTTTGAACCTTCAAAATTGTACACATTGGCATCGCTTTTTTTAATTGTTGAATATGTAAAGGAAAGGTCTGTGCCCTTTATGTTAATTCGGGCAACATTAGTTTTTAAGCCGGGAAAAAATCCGTAGTCGGGTGAAATATTTTCAAGGTCAACCCGATTTATCGAAAGCATTTTTGAATAGCTTTCAGGATACCATTGTTTGTCAAGCATTTCAAGCAAAATGGGGTCACTTTGAATTTCTGTTTCTTGACTTGCAGTTGTTTCCGTTTCACGCTCATCAAAAATTCGTAAATTTAGCGAAAAACACCAACCCTCTGCTCCATCGTCTGTCATAACCCTGTACCACTTTCCATCCAGAGGTTTGTCGTTTACTAAAACGGGAATGCCTTCACCTTCCCAAAGAATTTTTATTATTTGTCGGGAGCGAAGTCTATAAACTTGGTCGCTAGTATTTTCGGGATGCAAACGCATAGGCAAACCATCCCGTAAAACTTCTGCGTAAAAAAAAGCATTTTCCGCAATCTTCTGTTTAAAATTATCCACTTCCGATTTTGACTTAAAAAATCTCAATTGCCAAAGTGGGATTTCTTTTTTTTCACCATTGTCTAGTTCTACGATATACGCTTTAGAAACATTTGATTTTATATAGACAGGAAGAACATCGCCTGCTACTAAATTATATTCAGGTATTGACCAGTTGACAACACCGTAGCCAATCACTTTTGAGCAAGCACTAACAAAAAAACAAAATGCAAAAATAAAAGCAATCTTTAAAATACGCATATTATTTTATAAACAAAATTAAAAAAAAAATCAAGAGGTATTAAAACTCGTTGTATGGGATGTGTAACTTTATAAATATTTGAATATTAGTACTTCTATTTAAAGTAGATTTTATTTTAGAAAAATATTATTATAAAATTATGAAATAAGGAGTTAAGTAATGACTAAGAAAAAAAACATTACAGAAAATAATCAATCTAAAAATGATGAGAGTTTATTTTTCGAAACTTTAGAAAAAGCCGAGCAAGGCGATGCAGAGGCACAAAATAATCTTGGGTGGATGTATCATTCCGGTGAAGGAGTAAAAATAGATGAAGAAAAGGCGATTTACTGGTATACAAAAGCCGCTAGACAAGACAATGCAGAGGCACAATATAACCTTGGGTTGATGTATCATTTTGGTGAAGGGGTCGAAGTAGATGAAAAAAAGGCTGTTTACTGGTATGAAAAAGCCGCTAAACAAGGCGATGCACAAGCACAGTATAACCTCGGTGTAATGTATCATTTTGGTGAAGGAGTAGAAGTAGATGAAACAAGAGCAGCGTACTGGTATGAAAAAGCCGCTGAACAAGGTGATGCAGATGCACAGTATAATCTTGGGTTGATGTATGATAATGGTGAGGGAGTAGCTGTAGATAAAGCAAAAGTATTTTACTGGTTTGAAAAAGCTGCCAAACAAGGATATGCAGATGCACAAAGTAATCTTGGGTGTATGTATTATGATGGTGAGGGAGTAGCTGTAGATAAAGCAAAAGCTTTTTACTGGTATGCAAAAGCTGCCGAGCAAGGTTATGCAGAGGCACAAAGTAATCTTGGGTGTATGTATTATGATGGTGAAGGAGTAGCAGCAAATAACAAAAAAGCATTTTATTGGTGGGAAAAAGCTGCCGAGCAGGGCGATGTAGATGCACAATATTATCTCGGGACGATGTATCATTTTGGTGATGGAGTAAGAGTAGATAAAGCAAAGGCTGTGTATTGGTATACAAAAGCCGCCGAACAAGGTGAGACAAAAGCACAATTTAATCTCGGGCTTATGTACTATAATAGTGAAGGAGTAGACAAAGCAAAGGCTGTTTACTGGTACAAAAAAGCTGCCGAACAAGGTGAGACAAAAGCGCAATTTAATCTAGGTGTGATGTATCATTTTGGTGACGGAGTAAAAGTAGACAAAGCAAAGGCTGTTTACTGGTATACAAAAGCCGCCAAACAAGACAATGCAGATGCACAGTATAATCTCGGGGTGATGTACCATTTGGGTGACGGGGTAGCAGTAGATAAAACCAAGGCATTATACTGGTACAAAAAAGCACTTGAGGCTGGTGTAACTGGTGCCCAAGCCAAAATCAAAGAGCTGGAAAAATAGGGATAAAATATAGAATAGTAGGAAAATTAAGAGATGATATTGAAATAGGAGTAGGTTATGGAGTATAAAGATTTGTTTGATGATTTTGTAGAGTGGAAAGCAGTAAATGGAGTTTTTACAGCTTTAGATTATTTGGGAATTAAAAGTAATTGTGAACAATTGTTATTAAGTTCTGTGCTTTTTTTCCTGACTTGATAATCGTTGAAGGCTCATACTTTTTACGGGAAAGCAGACAGTGGAGAGATGTGGAAGGGGCTTGGCAAAATACTGAAACGGCGACTAACTTAGAAAAAACGATGAACTATGTGTGTTTAGCTAATATTTTTCCTAAAGATGTGGATGAACACAAGTTCCATTATTTGATAAAAATCATAAGCATGAGTTGGAATATGTATTTTAGCGAAAAATATAAAGATTTAGATTTGTGTGTAGAACCATATAATGATGAATATGATGGTTGGAGTATCACAGTTTACAAAAAAGATGATAATAGAAAAAAACCAAAACTTGAAACCTTAATAAACATTAGAGACGATTTAAGGAACAAAAATGGATAAGGCTCTAATGAAATAGTAGGATATAAACATAATCTTTTATGAGGGACACATCGAATACACGCCCTATGGCGACCTGTGATAAGGAGAAAAAAGAAATGAGATATTTGGCATTCATTTTTGCTTTTATTGAGAGGAAGTTAAAAGAGTTCAGGGAAGGACAAAAGTAGTTAAAACATTTCGCCTTTGTCAAAGCGGTTTTCTACGTTTTTTCGATTTGTGGAAGTATTAAAAGATGCAGGCTGGTATAACTGATGCCCAAGCCAAAATTGATGAACTGGAAAAATAAGGTAAAATGCAAAGGAATAATTACAAAACAATCTTATAATCAATTTTTAAAATAAATCCTGAGGTTGCCTTTTTGAATTTTTCCATTTCATTGTGTTGTATTATACTCACTTGTTCAGTTTTTGCATTACTTGCATAACATTCTTTTCTAGTGTTTTCATATGATTCAAGTGAATGATGTTTAATAAAAAACTTCACTGTAGACTTTAATTGAGCAATAGCATTACTTCTCCAGTTACGAAGGTACTTTCCAGACTTTAATTCAACAAAAATTATAAAATCATTGGTGTTATTTTTATTATAAAGCATTCCATCACAAGCTTTAATTTTAATATTCTCTTCACACAGCGGAATGTTGTTATCCACTGCTACAAATTGAATATTTTCCCTAAACTCTATCTTCTAAAAACTCCCACACTTTTCCCCTGTAACCTTTTACCTCTTTACTTTTTTTTAACTTTGAGATAGAATTTCTATTATCTATCGAAGCGAGGAGATTTTTATATGAGAAAATTTTTAACTTTTCTTTTTGGAGCAGTTCTTGCTCTTTGTTTTTTAGGGTGTCCGAACGCCACAGGCGGAGCCAATAGTGGTAACGGTGGAAGTAATTCGACTTCTGGAAAAAATGGGAGGGGGGAGATCCTTTTAACGAACCTGTAACACCTCCAGAAACTAATATCGAAAACTTATCCGAAGAAGACAGGACACTTCTTAATAAGATTTTAGACAGCTTAGAAACAGATCCTATTTATACAAGTATTCCAGATTATGAGCGACCTAATTTAGATAATGCGAAAGTAAACTTTTATAAGAGTGAGTATTGTATTTTTGCAAAAGAAACATCGCAAGGACAATATGAACCTGAAAAAAAAGATGCTTATGTTTTACTATTAAAAGATGGTATGGATAAAATTTACAGCTATTTTATTCAAAAATCTTCAGAACATTCCTACAAGTTTAGTGATCTTATTGCATTTTTAGAAAATAATTTTGCTACATGCACAACAAGCACATCAAAAACATCTTCCGAATTTAAAAAAAATTTAACTATGAGCTTGAATTCAATAATGTTCACATAACCGATTCAAATATGTATTTACATTTAAAAGACAATGCTACCAAAATTATTGAAATTTATAGTAAACTTAACACTGTGCTTGCAGGGATAGAAGACTCATCAGAACTGTTTTTTAATACAAAAGTAAAACCTACTGCCAAGCTAAAGGTAAAATTTACGCATACAAATAATAATATATACATACTTACATTTATTTTACAGAATAATAGTGTGTACCGGTTTAACGAAAGTGATAAAGCAATTAAAGAAGGGGAAATCACTTTACCATCTAATTTTATTTACCTATTCAAAGAAACAATTGAAGGGATTGAAAATTTAAAAAATTCAAATCCTGAATATAAAGCCGAAGTGATTGAAGGGGATTTAGATGAGTTTATTGAAAAAGCAAAGGCGAATGTTTAATGCTTACATATAAAACAAGATATAAATTGTAACAAGGATTGTTATGGGCTATCATATCATATTTGCAAGTAATAATGAAATAAAAACACATTAAACCTTGCTAATGAAATAATAAGACAATATCAAGATAGTGTAAAAAATTCAATTATTACAAAGTCACAGATAACCCAGCTTTTTGCGGCAATTATGAAATATCTGATAAAAACCTCACAAAATCCCGAATCACCCTTCAAAGAAACACAAAAACTACCGATATAAAAGTACAAGGTTTTATCAAAAAACTACCAAAACTTGAAACTTTTTATAGTTTTTATTGTTTTTAGAGATAGAGAGACTTGACAAAAGTTGAAAAAAAGATTAGATTAAACATAGCAAGTATCAGTTTGATTTAGCTTTTTAGATGTGAAAAGCTTATGAACTGATAACTTGTGGAGCTTACTAGTATGAAGTATGGAAACCCACCTGTAGTTGAAGTCGTTTTTGGATTAAATTTTGACTTTACAAAACTTTCGCCAAGGCAAATGTTTGATATATCTGTATTATTTTCAAAGGACTTCCCGCGTGAAGAAGTTGTGCCGATAACCTTAATACCAAATATTGAAGATAAAAGCAGCTATTCGAAACAGGGGGTTTTGGGGAACATTGAAGACTACGGCTTTGCAATGATACGAAAAAAAACGAAAAACAATGACTGGTTGATTCAGTTTCAGCAAAACAGGTTCTATTTTAATTGGATCCGAAATAATGATTTGAAGGAAAAGTCAAATTACGCAGGTTTTAACGAAGCTTTTAAAAAATTTAATGATACTATAAACAAAATTAATAAAAGTCTTAATGTTGAACTTACGGAAAAAGTTAAATATCTTGAATTATCATACTTAGATGTTTTTTCATTTGAAAAAACGTCTGAAGATATAAGTGGTTTAATTTCGTTTTCATTGCCATCGGTTCTTGCAAAAGATGCCGAATTTACAAATAGTTATTCTCACAATGAGAATAGAATAAATGGTAAGTGTTTTATGAGTATGTCAAGTCAAAACTTGGTAGACAAAACATTCAGAAATGTGGAAAAGAAAGTTGTTGTAAATATCAATTTAATTGGTAAAATGGATAGCCTCTCTTTTGATAAATGGTTTACAACTGCACACGATATACAAAATGAAATGTTTAATAAAATATTCACAAACCAAGCTAAAGAGGGATGGAAATATGACTAGAATAAGATCTCAAGACACTCTAAGCCATTTTGATACAATAAAAGCTTCTTTTGGTGCCACTACTAATAATGTTAATACAAACCAAAGAGCGATGTTTGAAAACGCGAGGGGGCAACAGCTTGAGGATAACTTCTCACTCTTGTATCGTTACTTTGAAAAACAATCTAGCAAACAGATTGCTTATAGTGAATTTAATACTCTTGTGGAGAAAAGACTTGAGTATTTAGATAGCCTACACACATTAGGCGACGGGTGGATTGGTCCAGGTGTTTCCAAAGCTCCAAGCTCAATAGCTATAAACATAGCAAAGCAAGTTTTAAAGGCGTGTTCTGAACACACCATTTCTAATCGCTCTTCAATTCCTGAGTTAATTATGTCTCCTACACCTGTTGGTGGAATTGGCATTGAGTTTGAAAAAACTCAATGTGATGTTATGTATGTATCTATAAAAAATAACGGAGATATTGGTGTGGAGTTAATGATAAACGATAGATTTTCTGAAGAAGAGATCATAAAAGATGTCGATAAGGTTGTAGAAAAATATGAGTTGTTCATCAAAGGGTGATATTCCTGATGGAGAAATTCTTTTTAGATACTGCTCGGTTTCTGCTATGCCAGGCGAGCAAAAAAGAATGCCAAGAGGAGTGTTTGAAGACAAAGAGCTTTCTTGTGATTGGAAAAAATATAGAAACGATCCAACATCGTCTTTCCATGTTGCTGAAGAGGGCAAAACTGATATTATATGTATTAAGGTGTGTGATGCTATTCGAAACCCACGGAATCCAAGAAACAAAGGAAAAATAGAACCTGCATGGAGGCAAGAAATTTTTCACGATCCAATCAGTGCTTGCCAAGATGAAAAACATGGTGAGAATTATGCACACTCATTGATTAAAGGTGCCAAAAAAGGAGCGGTTCAAAAGGCTATAGTCGACAATTCATATTTTTACCCTAACTCCCCGTAACCTTTTACCTCTTTACTTTTTTTTAACTTTGAGATAGAATTCTTTTTATCTATCGAGGAGTTTTTATATGCGAAAATTTTTAACTTTTCTTTTTGGAGCAGTTCTTGCTCTTTGTTTTTTAGGGTGTCCGAACACCACAGGCGGAGCCAATAGTGGTAACGGTGGAAGTAATTCGACTTCTGGAAAAAATGGGGGGGGATCCTTTTAACGAACCTGTAACACCTCCAGAAACTAATATCGAAAACTTATCCGAAGAAAACAAAACGCTTCTAAACGATCTTATCAATGCGCTTAAAACGGATCCTATTTTTACAAACATTCCTGATAATGATAAGCCCAACCTTGAAACTTGTAAAGTGAATTTGTATAAAAGTGAGTATTGTATTTTTGCAAAAGAAACATCGCAAGGACAATATGAAACTGAAAACAAAGATGCTTATGTTTTACTATTAAAAGATGGTATGGATAAAAAACTCTTATTACTTGCAGTTATCGAAAATGCGAGGTACACGTTTAGCAATATAACTTATAAACCATTACATATAAATAATAACGTCTATGTTTATTCCAATGATTCTAAAATTCAAATCCAGGCAAAGTTTGTACAAAACATTAATGAAATAGTTGAAATAAACAAATATTTTTTAGATTTATCCAATCCCGAAAAATTTGTTTATTTATCTAAATCTAATGATGAAATGACTTATTGGATATTGAAAGACAGTAAGTTTTACAAAGTTTATGAAAGAAAAGCTATTTCAGAGACTGAACAACTTTCATCAAGTATGTTTTTTGCTCAAGATTATTCAAATGATTCACAATTTAAAATAGAACAAGGAAAAGTAATTGAAACTATCAAGTCTATTAATACAACTATAACATATTCACAAAACTCAAATAATACATACAAAGTAACATCTGCTGGAAATCTACAAATAAATACTGATATTACAATAAAAAAAGGAAATTTTATTGATTTTATTTCCGAATGTATTAAAATCTTTGGGAATTAAATAGAAAAGGCTGGTAACACCAGCCTCATTAATATTAAAACATCAGTTTTTCAGATTCAAAATCAACAGTTACAGATTCAACATAGTCATTTTTGAAGCAACCATTTCTAAACTCCAAGTATACTGGTGTAGACAAACTATCTTTCACACCAAATCTTGTAAAAGACATTCGTATAAACCCTAACAATTTTTTTTCAGAAACCACTCCAATTTTTTTGTCTGATTTTTCCAATGGGATAAACTCAGTTTTAGGAAATGATAGCAAACTTTTGTTTATATTTGTCAAGAGATAGTACTTTTTACCAAAATAAAAGGTTGCACCGAATCTTTCATATAGCTGTACATTTATTGCCTCAATAAAAAACATTGAATTCTTAAAAGCTCTTTGTGTAAAATATAATGGCTTTTCTAATACAGCTCCCTTCTCGCAAAATATTTTTTCTAAAATTTCCGTTGGATAATGTTTTTGTCTATCTTTTAGTTTTGGATATATGTAAACACTTCCACCCCATCTATCATCAGTAAACCGTGGAGCATCCATTGGATTATCCATTGGATCATCAACTGTACCGTATGGAGCAGCTTCATCGATGTAAACATTAAAGCCATCCTTAAAAGTAAGCTTATAATATGGTGTATACGGCTGCGGTGTTACAGGACCTTCTGGCATCCAAGCATTAGGCAATGTATAAGTACCTACACCATTAACAGACTGTATCCAAGTACCCAATTTAGCATTCTGTGGAGAATCAAACGTATTCTTGTTGGTTTTGAAATTTACACGTTCTAAATCATACAAGAGGTGATTTATACCTTCGTCATCTTTATAATACAAATGGTATTTGTTGTTAACAATGTATAACTGCTCCATATAATCGACAGGATGCGAAATTTCAAAGTTAAAAATTTTGTCTTTGAATTTTACCCCTTCAGCGTCGCTAAGATCGTTTGGTACATACTCAACTTTCAAATCCTTCAATTCCACATTACTATCAATCTTAAAATCCACCCTTTCCCCGTCGCTAATTACAAGACTGCTGTTACCTTCAGCGTCTGTGTCTATGCGTGAAAAGTTGCCGTCACTTTTTAAGTCTTTAAGTTTGATTTGCACTTCAGCTTCTTGGCTGATAACGCTGATGCTGTGTCTTGCGAATTGCTTGTCGTTATCATTTGGATTTGTGGCGGTGAGTATTATTTTACCCCTGCCTTCTTTTTGGAAGCGAACTTGGAATGCTCCTGTGAGGGGTTTTGTTTCCTCATTTACCTTACTTGCAGTTTCGCTAAAACTTACAAAATCTACAGGCGATTTTCCATCTGGGATTACTTCGATGTTTACATTTGCAATGTGTGGTAACAAAAAATACGAATGCTCTCGCCACGGACAGCGGGGTATTCGGGGAATGACCAAAAAAACAATAGATTGCATCCATTGTTAATTTATAAAAAATAAATTAAAATGCAAAGAGGTTTGTTAAGAAGTTGTGTAGGAGGAAATAATGAAATGCGTTGTAATAAATGGCACAGAAGTAAAGGGCTGTACTTATAATTTAAAAGAGATTTTTCTCGATGAGTTAAAACCTACAGAACTTGTGGAGTTTTATTTTCCAAAAGATGCACCGAGTTATTGTACAGGATGTAAACTTTGTTTTACGAAGGGTGAAAAATTTTGTCCACATTATAAAAAGGTTGCTCCTATTTGGCAGGTTATGACGGAAGCTGATTTAATTGTTTTTGCATATCCTGTTTATGTGATGCGTGCTCCCGGACAGATAAAAAGTTTTTTGGATCACTTGGGGGTTCATTGGTTTGCACATCGACCAAAGCCTGTAATGTTTAATAAAACAGCCGTGATAATAACGCAAAGCATTGGAGCATCAAACCGAGCGGCACAGCAAGATGTAAAGACAAGTTTGAATTGGCTTGGAGTTTCACGTGTTAAGCAAATTGGTTTTGGTATGATGGAAGGTGTTATTTGGAATGAAATTTCAGAAAAAAGGAGAGGGGTTTTTGAAAAGAAGTTAAGAAGTTTTGCAAGACGATTTAATAAATTGCAGCCTGCAAAGAAGAGTTTGAAAGTTAAACTACTTTTTACTATGTGTAAAATGATGCAAACTTCGCTTTTAAAAAAAACACCCGAGGGGCAAGAACTAAGTGCCGACTTGCAATATTGGATTAAACAAGGTTGGGTTGTGAAAAAATAAACCACCAAGAGATTTTTGATGAGGGACGAATATGGAAATAAAAATGAATATAACTCAACAAGATAGATTTGAGATTTCGCTTGCAACGAAAAAATTACCAAATTGAAGTATGTGTTTATTAAAAAAAATGCTTTTGAAAACAAAGAGCAGTTTGTCGAGTTTATAAATCAAATCGAAAATGCGAACGATTAAAACTTTTTTGTAAATTAACATTTATAAGACAAAGCTTTTTTGCTATAAACTTTTTCCTTCCGTCTTTGGTGTGGACGGAAGGTTTGAAACTCACGATGAGAAAATTTCTCTAAGCTTACAACTTATCCTTGAAACTTGCGGTGAGATTTTACGCTTAATTAAAGCGTGGTATAATTTTACGCATCAGCGTTTAACTTGCGTTCTGCTCTTTTGTTAAATGGACTTTAAAGCGAGTTTTATTGGTGTTCTACGGTTCGTTTAAGCGGGAATTTTTGTGCGTCAAAAATTCCCGCCCTCTTTGCCAGTTTTGCGTTGAAACTCATTGCGGAGTTACAAACCGCTCACCCATCCAAAGTGAGCGGATAAACGATTTTCGCAGGTGAGGACAAGTTGTAAAACTGTTAATAAATACCTTTTAATAAAAGTTTCGGGGCTTGAGGTCTTGTTTTTTTTTTGACTTTGCTTTATAGTTTAAGACATGCTCGAAATGCGGGATTTGTCGAAAAAAACAGTTTATGTTATTGGTATCAAGGGGACGGGGGTGGCAGCTTTGGCGGAGATTTTAGTAAATCTTGGTGCGAAAGTTGTTGGTAGTGATGTGGCGGAGGAGTTTTATACCGATGCGGTTTTGCAAAAACTTGGTGTGGAAGTGCGTTCACCTTTTTCGGTTTCAAATATCGAGGGGGTAAAAGCTGACTTTGTATTATATTCTACGGCGTATAACGAGGAAAATAATGTAGAGTTTCGGGCATTTAAGGAAAAAGGTTTTCCGATGCTTTCTTACAATGAATGTTTAGGTGAGCTTTCGCACGAGAGTTTTTCCTGTGGCGTTTCTGGTGTGCACGGCAAAACTACCACAGCTGCAATGGTCGGGACAATCTTAAAAGAGTTAAACTTTAATGCTACAGTTTTAACGGGAAGTGCCGTTTCAAACTTTGGTGGAAGTTGTACAATGATAAACGGCACAAAATATTTTGTAGCAGAAACTTGTGAATACAAGCGGCATTTTTTGCAGTTTTTCCCAAAGAAGATTATTTTAACAAGTGTTGAAAGTGACCACGAAGATTATTATCCGACATACGAGGATATTCTTACAGCTTTTATGCAGTATGTCGAAAGGTTGCCTGAGTTTGGCGAACTGATTTATTGTGCTGATGAAAGCGGAGCCGTTGAAGTGGCAAAGTATACTTTTTCAAGCCGTTCCGATATTGTTTATACGCCCTATGGTGAAAAAGCAACAGGCGAGTTTAAGATAACCAAAATTAGTACTCAAAATGGAAAACAAACTTTTTCGCTTTCAGGTTTTGCAGGTGATTTTAACATTTATATTCCGGGCAAGCACAATGTTTTAAATGCCGTCGCGAGTATCGCCTTGGCGGTTCAACTTTTGCGACACAAAAAAAATGGCGAGCTGTCTGTGGAAGATTTGGGTAAAATTCGTGCGGGGCTTGCAAAGTTCAAGGGTGTAAAACGGCGGAGCGAAATTGTAGGCGAGGCGAGAGAGATTTTAGTTTTAGACGATTATGCTCACCACCCCACAGCAATTAAAACTACACTCGAGGGCTTAAAAGAATTTTATCCCGACAGAAAAATAATTGTGGATTTTATGTCTCACACATATTCTCGTACAAAGGCTTTGATGGAAGATTTTGCACAAGCTTTTTCAGATGCCGATCTTGTGATTCTAAATAAAATTTATGCCTCTGCCCGCGAGCCTAAAGATGAAACTGTAACAGGAGAAATACTTTTTGAAAAAACTAAAAAGTATCACAAACGAGTGCATTATTTTGCCGAGCCTTTAGATGCTTTGGATTTTGTTTTTTCACAATTAAAACCCGGTGATATTTTTATTACAATGGGTGCAGGGGATAATTGGAAGTTGGGGCGGGAAGTTTTAAAACGCTTGGAAACTGAGTAAAGGCTAAAGCCTGATATCCAAGTGAAAGTAACAGCTTAAAAAATCTTGAGTTTTATCACTAGCGAGGAGCGTAGCTCTGGATTTCTAAAAATAGCACGCCTAAGGGCGTGCCGAGCATACGGTTTGCTTAATTCGGTTAATGCTTTCTAGAAACTTTTATCTATTGATTAAAAATCATAAAGAGTTTAAAATTAGCACAGCTTGATTTTATTTCGGAGACAAAATGGATTACGAAGGACAAATTTGTAGACCGCCGATGGAGCGTGCGTCTTTTATGTTGCCCGTGATGGTTGGTTGTTCGTATAATGCCTGTAAATTTTGTAATCTTTTTCGAAGTGTGAAGTCGAGACGGTTGCCACTTGAGCAAATACAAAATGAACTTTTGCGTGTAAAAAATTTAGGTGGAGATTTAAAAACTGTTTTTTTGGGAGACGGTACAGCTTTTGGACTGCCGACTGCGGAACTTCTTTCTATTCTAAAACTCATTCGTAAAATTTTTCCGAACTGTACATCGGTAAATATGGACGCCCGAGTTAAAAACATTTTGGACAAAAGTGATTCTGAGCTAAAACTTTTGCAGGAAAATGGAGTAGATTATTTGTACATTGGAGTTGAAACGGGCTTGGATGATGTTTTGGCTTTTATGCAAAAGGGACATACAATTTGCGATGCAAAGTTGGCTATAGCGAGATTAAAAAAAGCGGGCTTAAATTTTGGTGCACATATTATGACAGGAATTGCTGGAAAGGGGCGGGGACAGGAAAATGCTAAAAGCTTGGCAGAATTTTTTTATAAAACTAAACCTTCCCGAATTATTAACTTTTCGCTTTTTTTGCACGAGGAAACTCCACTTGGTAGAGAAATAAAAAATGGAAATTTTCTCCCCGCCACAGAACTTGAAAACTTGCAAGAGGAAAAAACTTTAATTGAACTTTTATCAAAAAACGGATTTACAACAAACTATGACGGCTTGCATGATTTTATTGGTTTTCGTGTGCGTGGACTTTTACCGCAAAACAAAACACAGATGCTTGCAAAACTTGAAACTAAAATCACAGAGCTTAAAAAAGCAGCAGCGATTTATTCCTTTGTGCGGGGTGAATGTACTATTGGTGTTTTGGAAAAAACGTTTAACTGTGAAAAGGTTTGGGGCTAATTTTGAAAAGCCCTTATAAAATTTTACAAAAAAGCTTATAATAAGTAGATGTCAAAAATTAATGTTTTGTTTGTAGGAGATGTTTGTGCAGATATTGCTGTTTTGACTATACAGAAAATCTTGCCCGAAATCATAAAAAGAGAAAATATTTTTTTTACAGTGCTAAACGCAGAAAATGCACTTAACGGGGAAGGTTTGGATGAAGCTCTAGCAAAAGTTTTTTTTAGGGCAGGTGTAGATGTTATAACGGGAGGGAATCATTCGTTACAAGATTTTTCGTTGCGTAAAAATTTTCTGCATGTGGAAAATGTTTTGCGTCCTGCTAATATCCCTGAAGTCGGTGGAGAAGGTTTTGTTAAATTAAAAAAAGGTGAGCATAATTTTTTAGTTGCTAATTTTTTGGGACGAGAAAATATGCGAATAGCCGACTCACCTTTTGCTTCCGCTGATAAAATTTTTCCGTCTGACTTTCCAAGCGATAAAGTTTTTAGCATTGTTGATTTTCACGCAGACTCTACTGAAGAAAAAGAAGCTTTGGGTTTTTATTTGGATGGACGAGTTTCATTGGTTGTTGGCACTCACACACATGTGCAGACTGCCGACGAAAAAATTTTGCCAAAGGGTACGGGATATATTACTGATGTAGGTTTTGTAGGAGCTGCAAATTCCATCATAGGTTCAAATCCTGAGTTTATACTTGAAAAGCAGCAAAATTTTTTTTCTACAAAACCACGCTGGAAAAATTCAGGTGAAGCAATTTTTTCTGCCATTGTTGCAAGCCTTGATATTGCAAGCAAAAAAACAAAACATATAAAACGCATTTACCAAAAGGTGAAATTATAACTTAAACTAAAAAAGTTTATCAAGAGTTTTTAAATCGAGAAAAAAATTCACTAATCAAAAGTCTAACTGACAAGTCTTCATATTCAAAATTCTAAAAGCACTCCTTCGGAATTTTCAAATAAATTACTTCACAACTGTTATTTTTTTTGCAAGGCTTTTTATCCACATTTAAAATCAGAAGAACTAAATGTTTCCAAGCTCTTGTTCAAAACTTATATCTCTTGAAACTGCAACTCATACAAGCGATAATATATGCCCCGTTTTTGTAAAAGTTCTTCGTGGGTTCCAGCTTCAGCAATTTCACCCTTTCGCATTACAATAATTTTGTCGGCATGCTGAATCGTTGAAAGTCGATGAGCGACCGAAATACTTGTGTGGTCGTGCAATATTTTTTCCAAAGCATCTTGAATTAAAACTTCCATTTCCGTGTCGATGCTGGAAGTCGCCTCATCCAAAATTAAAATTGAAGGTTTTGCAGCAAGAGTTCTCGCAAAAGAAAGAAGCTGTCGCTCACCGTTGGAAAGCGTTACCCCGCGTTCCATTACAGGTTCATCGTATTTTTGCGGTAGCTTTTCGATAAACTTTGAAGCATTTACATATTCGGCAACAGCTTTCATTTCTTCATCGCTTATGCTTTTATTTTCCAAGACAATATTGTCACGAATAGTTCCCGTAAAAATAAAAACATCTTGTTGAACAGTCGCCACAATTTTTCGCAAATCCTCTTTTCGTAAATCTTTTATATTTACATCATCGATTAAAATTTCACCTTCCTCAAGATCATACATTCGAGTAATTAAATTCATAATCGTGGACTTACCCGAACCTGTTTCACCGACAAAAGCAAAAAACTGTCCCGGCATAATTGTAAAGCTAATATTATTTAAAACCTTTGTTACACCATCGTAAGAAAAACTTACATTGCGAAACTCAATCTTGCCTTTTACATCTTTTAAAACTTTGGGATTTTCAGGGTCCTTGATTTCAGTTTTGTCATCAAGAATATTAAAAATGCGTTCGCTTGAAGCCATTGCATCTTGAATAATATCAAAGGTTTCCGTTAGCTCCAAAACAGGATTAAAGAACCGTCCCACATATTCTGTAAATGCATAAAAAACCCCAAATTCAATAACTCCCTTTATTACATCTCCTGCCGCAAAATAAATAAGCACTGCAATTGCTACGGAGCGAAGAATTTCAACAGAAGGGCGAAAAATCGAACGCAAAAAAACTGCTCGCTTTGTTAAACGCAAATAACCAGAGTTAAGCTTATCAAAATGTTTATAAACTTTTTTTTCTCGAGCAAATATTTGCACAATCTTCATTCCAGTTATGTACTCGTTTAACGAAGAGTTTATCTTTCCAATTTGAGATTTAACAAGACGGTTAATAACACGAATATGTTTTCTAAAAATAATTGCAAACAAAAAAATAAATGGTATTACGGAAAAAGACATAAGAGCAATTCTTACATTTAAGTTTAGCATCATAAACATTACGCTTATAATTGCAAACACTTGAGAAATGGAACCAACTAAAATATTGATGTACATTTCGTTTAAGCTTTCCGTATCGTTTGTTACTCGAGTTACTAATTTGCCAATTGGATTTTTATCAAAATAAGAAAGGGAACGACTTTCTATGTGAGAAAATAAATCTGAACGTATTTTAAAAACTATTTTTTGACTTGTCATACTTAAAATATAAGATTGAGCAATATTAAAAACAGAAGTCCCTAAAATAATTATAATAAAATAAAGGGACATTTTTTTTAGTCCTTGATAATCTTTTTTTCGAAACGAATTATATTCTTCGCGAGAAAGTTTTATTGGTTCAAAGTTTGTATTTTCAATTTGGTAAAACTCAAAGTCTCCATTAACTTTTCGAAAAGAAAACTGAGGTGTATTTGTGTTAATAACAAGTTTGCGTTCACCTTCGCTTAAATTTTTAATGCGAGAATATTTTTCACCACGAAGATTCAAGTCTGGAGTAAAACTGTTTTTGCTTTTTACAAATTTTGAAGGCGTTAAATATTCGTCTATTGCAATTTGAATAATGCGAGGCTGCAAATTATTTAAGCTAGTTGCAGTAATCATAAAGAGCAAAGAAAGGACAACAAAAAAAGTATGAGGTTTTGCATAAGCTAAGAGTCTAAAAAAAGTTCCCTTTGTAGGTTTTACTTTTTCGTTATAAATGTCATTGTATGTGTCCATTTAATTATTCTCCTTTCCGTATAACTCGTCTTGCATTTTTTGTTGCATTGCAATTTCATAATACCGACCTTTTTTTTGCATTAAGCTTTTATCGTTACCTCGCTCTATAATTTTTCCATCGTCCATTACTAAAATTTCATCACAATTTTTAATTGTGGAAACTCGATGACTAATTATAAACAAGCCCGTATCGGCAGAATACTTTTGTAAATTATCGATTATGTTTTTTTCGGTTTTTGTATCAACTGCAGAAAAACTATCATCCAAAATTAAAATTTCAGGCTTTTTAAAAATTGCTCGAGCTATCGAAATGCGTTGTTTTTGTCCTCCCGAAAGAGTAACACCACGCTCACCTAAAACAGTGTCATAAGAATGTTCAAAGTCAATAATATTTTCGTGAACATCTGATATTTTAGCAAGTTCTTGAATTTCATTTAAAAGCTCCTCAGTAAAAACATTCGACGCATCTAAATATTCATAACTAAAATCTTTTTCTTTTAACCGCAGCTTTTTTTCTTCATCAGGAAACTCATAAGCAAAAGCAATATTGTCATTTATACTTCTTGAAAACAAAAAGCTTTCTTGTGGTACGCTAGCAACACTTTCCCGTAAGTTTTTTAACGAAACTTCGTTGATAGGTTTACCATCAACTAAAATTCGCCCACTATCTTTTTCACCCAAATCATAAAGTCGCAACAAAAGATTTATAATTGTAGTTTTTCCAGCACCTGTCGTCCCGATAATCGCTAGAGATTTATTTTTTTCCAGAGTAAACGAAACATCTTTTAACGCAGGTGTTTTTGAATTAGGATAAGTAAAAGAAACATTTTCAAACTCTATCTTTTGACCAATACGCTCAAGTGTAGCATTCGGCACAGCATCTGTAATTTCAGGAACTTCTGAAAGCAATTTATCAATTCGCTCCATCGAAGCGATTCCCCTTTGCATTACATTTACAATCATACCGAAAGCCATCAGGGGCCAAAGCATAAGTTGCAAATACATATTAAAAGCAATAAAATCACCTAAACGAATTTCTCCCGATATTACCGCGCCACCACCAAAAAAAAGCACTAGTAAAAAGCTTATTGACGAAAGCAACATAATCATAGGTCTAAAAGTCGACTGCAATTTTACCATCTTCATATTTGCTCGATAGTTTTCTTTGTTTTTATTTTGAAAGCGTTCTATATATTCGGCATCTTGTGCAAAGCCTTTTACAACTCGAATCCCCGAAAAAATTTCCTGTGTAGTATCTGTCATATTAGCATAAGCTTCCTGCACCTTTCTAAAAGATTTGTGAACATGGCGTCCAAAAAAAGTTACAAAAACAACCAAAAAAGGTACAATACAAAGAGCGATTAAAGTTAACCGTAAATTTGCATTTAAGACCATCCTAATAATAACCATAACCAACATAAATGTAGAATCAATTCCCATCACAATGCCTTGAAATGCTAACATTCGAATAGCGTTAACATCATTTGTTGCAAGAGCCATTAGCTCACCAGTTTTGTTACGAGCATAAAAACTAGGCGAAAGAGTTAAAAGCTTTGTAAACAAACGATTGCGAACTTCATATTCCAATTCCCGTGCCGAGCCTATTATATAATGTCTCCAAGCAAATCGTCCAGCACCCGATAACAAGCCCGTTCCAATCATCAGCAGAGCAAAAAATACAAGGCGCCTTTGTGTTAAAGTGCCAGCTTGAAATTCGTTTGTAAAATTTTTAATAATTTCAGGAACATAAATTTGTATCAAATCAACAATAACCAAAAAGAAAATTCCGAGAACATACTTCAAAGCCCTTTCTTTAAAAAAATCTTTGAACTTTGTGAGGAAACTACGCATATTCTAAATTATACTGAAAAATAAAAAAAAAGTGAATAGATAAATTTTTTGTAATTTAACATTTGTCAGACTTGTCCTTACTTGCGAAAATAGCACTCCCCTTGCTTTAGGTGGGCAAGGGGTCTTAAACTTCGCGTTGAGCTAAAACGCATAACTGGCAAAGTCGGGCGGGAATTTTTTATCCAAAAAATTCCCGCTTAAGCAAGCCAGAGCTACGCTCCTTGATAGAGCGTAAACTTCCGACAAGGAGGTTTGGTTAATGAACAAAGTTATAAATTTATAGAAAGCTCTTGACTTTTTTTTGGTAATAGGCGATAATATAGTCAAGAATATGAGCTTGATGTTCCAGTAAGAACAGTAAGCTCGTGGGCCTTTTAATTGACTGTGAGATAAGCACACATAATAGGGTTTGCGTAGACCTGCTGTTTTTATGATTTTATATGCATTGTATAAAAGATTTCGTTTAAAAATAATAAAATTTTATTAGATACTTGAAACTTATTTTTTTATATCGTAGAATAATTAGCTTATGAAAAAAAGTAAAGAGCAAATTTTAGTCGACATTATAACCCAAGAGTCGAAATTGCATAAAATACAAGACTTTGATATTTTGCTGGAAGTTATTTTAACGGAAGCAAGAAAGGCTGTAAATGCTGATGCGGGGTCGATTTATATTGTGGAAAATGATAGGCTGGTTATCCGATATGCACAAAATGATACATTTCAAAAACGGTTAAGACCTGGCGAAAAAACTCCATATGTTTCTTTTAGTTTCCCTATTAACGATGATACAATTTCCGGTTATGCTATAAATAATTTTGTAACTGTAAACGAAAAAGATGTTTACAATATTTCACCTGAAAAAAAATATAAGTTTGGTAAAGCTAGTGATATAGAAACGGGGTACAAAACTGTTTCATCTTTAACTCTTCCATTGACTTCACCGATGGGGCAACCCTTGGGAGTTTTGCAAGTTTTAAATGCAAAGGACGAGGTAGGAAACATCAGGGCTTTTGATAGTGATGATGAACTTTTTATGCAGCATTTTGCAACTAATGCTGCAGAAGCCTTGCAACACGCAACTCTAACTCGTTCTATTATTTTGCGAATGATAAGAATGTCTGAGTTACGAGACCCAGCTGAAACGGGAGCACATATTCAGCGAGTTTCACATTATGCTGTTGAAATTTATGACCGATGGGCTTTTAACAAGGGAATCGCAGACGAGGTTAAAGCTAAATTTCGTGACGATTTAAAAATTGCGTCTCTTTTGCACGATGTGGGGAAGGTTGCTATTTCTGACCGTATTTTAAAAAAGCCTGGGCGTTTGGACGAAAACGAATATGAGAAAATGCAAAGTCATACTTGGCTTGGTGCTCAGCTTTTTTCTCCACCTGAAAATGAGTTTGATAGTTTTGTTGCAGAAGCTGTTTTGCGACACCACGAAAACTGGGATGGAACTGGTTACCCGGGACATATAAACCTTGAAGACGGGACACCTCTAGTTATAAACAAAGATACAGGAAAAGCTCAAGGCTTAGTTGGTAATGAAATTCCTATTAGTGCTAGAATTATTGCTCTGGCTGATGTTTATGATGCCCTTTCTTGTAAACGCTGTTATAAAGAGCCTTGGTCAAATGAGGAAATTATCGAAGAGTTAAAAAAAATGCGAGGCAAAAAATTTGACCCGGATATCATTGATGCTTTTTTTGAAATTTATCCTCGTATTGTAAAAATACGGGAGTCTTATTTGGAATAATTTTATCTAAAATTAAATGGTTTGATGGAAAAATTTATGGCAACAAAAAAAGAAACAGGTAAATCAAAAACTGTTAAAACAAATAGCAAGACTACAACTAAATCTAGCAAGGCAAAAAACGCTAAAGCTAAAACGAGTTCACCTATGCGAAAACAAACTGCAAAAGAAAAAAAACTTGTTGAGGAACTGACAAAACTTTTGCCTAGTCTTGACGAAGAAGGCTTGAGTTTTTTGTTGGAGCAAACATCTGTGCTTTTGTACAATATGAAACTTGAAGAAGAAGTCAAAGCTGAAAATGAAGCTTTAAAAGAAAATGCCGGTAAATCTAAATCGGTAAAATCTGCTCCAAGCATTCAAATTGTGCGGGGCGATAATTCTGATATTTATCATATTGTGTGCAATGGACGCTTTTCGATGATGAACGATGATGAGCTCCTCTCGATTATCAAAATTTGTCATACCGATGATGAACTTAGAGAAATTGTAACCCATCTTTATCATTGGTTTTTTATAGAGCGACGCGATTTTCTTAATGATAACGGACTTACGATAGACAGTATTGAAATGGAAATGCTTGTCAAAATTGTAAAAAAGCAGTTTAAAATAATTCCGCCCAAAGCGTAATTAAATAAAAAAGAAAAATGAACTTTTTGTAAAAAACCTTTTTTTATTTAATATTTAAAAAAAGTTATCATTAAGCCATTTAAATATTTTACCTAAGGACAAAGAATTGTGTACAGAAGATGATAATATATTGCTTACGATATCCTATGATGGTACTGACTTTTGTGGTTGGCAAAAACAAACTAAGCACGGGCTTAAAACCTGCCGAACGATACAAGACGAAATAGAAACAAGTTTAGAAAAAATTTTAAAACGCAAAACCGAAATATATGGTTCGGGACGTACAGATTCTGGAGTGCACGCTGTAGGACAAATTGCTAATTTTTTTAGTCCCGTTAAAAGTATGAAAGAAGAAAACTATGTGCAGGCTTTGAACTCGATACTGCCGTCTGATATTCGGATTATAGGAGCTAAAAAAGTGGACGCTCGTTTTAATGCTAGGTTTAGCTCAAAGGCTCGAACATATCGCTATTTTTGCAATACCCAAAAATTTACCCTTGCACATTTAACTCGTTATGCTTGGAATATTCGCTACACACCGAATTTGATTTTGCTAAATCGTATGGCAAATTTACTGCGAGGTGAAATGGACTTTACGAGTTTTGCTGCAAGTGGTGATGCTAGCAAAAGTAAAAATCGATATGTGGAAGCAGCCTTTTTTTTTATGGAAAACGAAATGCTTGTTTTTGAAATTACCGCAAATGCTTTTTTGTGGCATATGGTTCGCTCTTTGCTAGGTACAATTTTGGAACTGGAAAAAAAAGGCAAGAATGAAACTGACTTTGCTAGGATATTGGTAGCTAAGGACAGAAAAAAGGCAGGGTTAACGGCACCTGCAAAGGGCTTATTTTTGTGGAAGGTTTTGTATTAAAACTTTTTTAGGAATAAGGCTGGGAGTGTTTGGGAAAAGTTTTTAGTTGATATGAATAATGACAACTAAGCTACAGCGAGGAGCGTAGCTCTGGTTCGCTTAAGCGGGAATTTTTGTGCACAAAAATTCCCGTTCGACTTTGCCAGATTTGCGTTAAAACTCATCGTTAGTTTAAGACTGCTCACCATCCGAAGTTCACCTTAAAAAAATGTCCATATTTTTTTAAGGTGGTCGAGTTTTGAATTTTCTATTTATAATGCAAGGAAAATTCAAAACTCGCAAAAGCAAAATACTAGCTCGCCGTCCGTGGCGAGAGTGACGTTTTTCACAGGGCACGGGCAAGTCGTATAAATATTAAAAAATGGGGAGCTCTTATTGACACTTGACTAAAGTTTTATAAAATTGCAGACTGTATAATTATTGCTAGAATTGGAAGAATAAAATGGAAAAAACTTATTATAAGCCTGTGAAAATTGGTGACTTGGAGCTAACTGGCAATTTGTTTTTGGCACCGGTTGCAGGTTATTCAAATGCGGCATTTCGTTCAATATGTACTAAAATGGGTGCCGATTTTACATATACTGAATTGGTTTCATCCGAAGCTTTAGTACGCTCAAGTGAAAAAACGACTGAGCTTTTACGAAAAGGTAGGCACGAAAAAAAGTACGCAATTCAGCTTTTCGGAGGCGTGCCTGAAAATATGGCATCGGCAACGGAAATTGTTTTGGAAAAATACGCTTGTGATTGTGTTGATATAAATGCGGGCTGTCCGATGCCCAAAATAACTGGAAGTTGTGGTGGCGTTTTTTTAATGAAGGATGTATCTTTGCTTTATAAAGTGGTTTACGCAGTTGCTCGCCAAACCGAAAAATATAAAATCCCCACGAGTGTAAAATTGCGGTCAGGCTGGGACGAAGAAAATCGTAACTGGAAGGATTGTGTTCGAGCTTGCATTGAAGGCGGAGCCAAGGCAATTACCTTGCATCCGCGAACGCGTACTCAAAGGTATAGCGGAAAAGCCGACTGGGATTTAATTGCGGAGCTGGTTACGATTTTCGGTTCGAAGGTAAGCGTCTTCGGTTCGGGAGATTTGTTTACGCCTGAAGATGCTCTTGCTATGTTGCAAAAAACCGGATGTGATGCCGTTATGTTTGCACGAGGAGCGATGGGTAATCCTTTTATATTTCAAAAAACCAAGGAACTACTTTTAACAGGTGAATATCAAAAGGAAACTTCGCTTGCTGAACGCTTGCAAATTACTTTTGAGGAACTTACTGAAATGTTACAGCACGTAAGTGAAAAAGTTGCCTGTCTTCAAATGCGAAAAAAATTTTCTGCGACGACAAAGGGTATGCCGAATGGTGGACAAGTGCGTGAGCGTTTAGTGCGTTGTTCGACTTTTGAAGAGTACAAGGAAGTTTTAGCAGAATTTTTGGAATAGTTATTTTGCCTAGTTGGAAAATAAGCAGAAAAAACTTTTCAAAAAGCTATTGACTTTTTTTTGATTTTGGTGTATGATGTAAAATACCATTGGAGCGATGGCCGAGTGGTTGAAGGCGGCGGTCTTGAAAACCGTTGAGCTGCGAGGTTCCGAGGGTTCGAATCCCTCTTGCTCCGTTACGGAAAGATGCGAGAGTGGCCGAATCGGGCTCCCTGCTAAGGAGTTGTTCCCCAAAAGGGTTCCGGGGGTTCGAATCCCCCTCTTTCCGTTATTTGCGGGCAAAACCTTGCTTTTGCTCGTGTTTGTTAAGTAGGAAAAACTACTTTTTGCAAAATTGAGGCTATAGCTCAGCTGGATAGAGCGTCAGATTGCGGATCTGAAGGTCGGCAGTTCGAACCCGCCTAGCCTCGTTGGGGTCGCTGGAGAGATGCGAGAGTGGTTGAATCGGGCGGTCTCGAAAACCGTTGTTCCTGCAAAGGTTCCGGGGGTTCGAATCCCCCTCTCTCCGAAAAGTTTGAGCTACTTAACTTTGGAGAGATGTCCGAGTGGCTGAAGGTACACGATTGGAAATCGTGTGTACTGAAAAGTATCGGGGGTTCGAATCCCCCTCTCTCCGAAAAAAAAGACTTTTTAGAAATGTCCGGGGCTATGCAAGGGATCTCTTTCAAACCCCGTCAGATTCGGAAGAAAGCAGCGGTAGAAGGTTGGTTCTTGTGCCGTAGATTCCCGGGCTTTTCTAAGAGGTTTTGTTTCTTAGATTAGCAAACTTCTAGCTGTAGATTTTTGTTTTTTGTGCACTGCTTTCTTATGAATTATTATTTTGAAACTTATGGCTGTCAAATGAATGTTTCCGAATCAAATGCTTTAGAGCGAGTTTTAAAAGCTCGAGGCTGGAAAGAGGGTAGGGCAGAGACGGCTAATCTTGTGATTATAAATACTTGTTCAGTTAGGATTACTGCGGAAAACCGTGTTTTTGGACGCTTGGGTTTTTATTCTGCACAAAAGAAAAAACGCAATTTAAAAATCTTAGTAACTGGCTGTATGGCTGAAAGGCTAAAAGATGAGTTCAAGGAGCGTTTTCCTTTTGTTGACTTTGTAGTAGGGATTAGCGAAAGGCGGGAGTTTGAACGTATTTTTGAGCATCTTGAAAAGAAAACTCAATATAAAAAAAGCATAGCGGAATTTACGAGTGAGGATACGCAAAGTTTAAACGAAACTTATTTGTTTGCAAGTTGCTCGTATAAGGATGGCGATTTTCAAGCCTTCGTTCCCATAATGAATGGCTGTAATAATTTTTGTTCGTATTGCATTGTGCCTTATGTTCGTGGGCGAGAAGTTTCGAGGGAAGTTTTGGATATACTAAACGAAGTTGAAGAACTCGGACGCTTGGGCGTAAAAGAAATAACGCTTTTGGGGCAGAATGTAAACTCATATGCAGGAAACTTGGAAGGTAAAACTATTGACTTTCCTGAGCTTTTACGCTTAATTTGTAGGACTTGTGAAAAGCAAGATAGTATAAGGTGGATTCGCTTTATGTCTAGTCATCCAAAAGATATGTCTGAAAGTTTAATAGATGTGATTGCTTCGGAAGAGCGAGTTTGTAAGGCAGTTCATCTTCCCGTGCAAAATGGTTCTAATAGGATATTAAAAGAAATGAACCGAAAATACACGGTGGAACATTATTTGAAATTGGTGGAACGCTTACGAAAAAAAATTCCGAATATTGCTTTGACTACAGATATTTTGGTAGGATTCCCAAGTGAAACTGAAGATGACCTAGAAGCTACTTTGGAACTTATGAGACGGCTTGAATTTAATTCTAGTTTTATGTATCATTATAACCCAAGAGAAGGAACAAAGGCTTTCGAATTTCCGAATAGGATTTCAGAAGATGTTAAGATAGAAAGGCTTCAAAGGGTAATAAACTTACAACAAAGAATTACCGAAAAAAAGATGAAAGAAAAGCTTGGCACACAAGTGACTGTGCTTTTGGAGTCTATATCTAAAAACAAAAGTTCGGAGCTTTTTGGACACAGTGAAACTGGAGAAATGGTTGTAGTAAAAAATGCACCGCTAGAAAAAATCGGGAGCTTTGTCCAAGTTTTTATCGAAAAGATAAATGGGCGAACTTTTGTGGGAAGTTTGGTTTAGCTTTTGGATAAATTTTTAATGAGGTGATTTATGTCAGGAAGAGCAATTTATTTTATTATTGTTTTGTTGCTTTTTGCTTTATTTGCAAGTTTCAATTTAAATAACAATGTAACTATAAATTTGGGTTTTAAAACTTTTGAAAATGTACCTGCTTTTCTTTTTGCCCTGTTTTCATTCTTAGTTGGATTTTTGTTGACAATACCTTTTTTTATTTCAAGCTCAAAAAAAGACTCCAGTGAAAATAAATATTCACAACAAAGGTTTGAAAATAAAAGTTCAACAAGGGCATCAGCTATGAATAATATTCAAGAAGTAGAACTCAAGGGTGAAAAAAAATCTTGGTTTCAAAAGCTAAAAGAAAACAAAAAAAATGACGAAAATAAAGACAGTGAATAGTTTAATTTATTTTGTGCCAGAAAAATTGTTAAAAAACTTATTAAAGCAAAGAGTTTTAACGCTTTGTCTTTTAGCTTTTGTCTTTTGCGTTTTTAGTTTAAACGCTCAAATGGAATTTTCCCCTGAACTTCGTTCTATGGTGTCCACCGCCTTTAATCAAAATGATTTGCCTCCCGAGCAGGTAGCAAAAAAGTTTTCAGCTTCGATTGTAAACTTAAACTCTACTAGCAATAAACTTCAAGCTTTAGAGATTTTAGCTTCGTATGAGGAAGCTAATTATCTTTTTGCGGATGCTGCAGAACATTATTCGCAAGCGGCTCTTTTAGAAACTAATGCTGAGAATATTTTTAACTTAAATATAAAAACTGCTAGGGCGTATTTTTTGTCGGGCGATAACCATCTTGGTACCTATATACTCAACAGCGTTTTGGCAAGGACTACCAATGCTGAAATAAAAACAAAAGCAGAAGTGTATTTGCTTTTTGCGAACCTTGCAGAGGAAATAAATATCAATGATAATATTTTAATTTTAAAAAATTATATTGCAAATCCAAAATATTCAAAACACCAAGCAAGTTTGCTTTTTGTGCTTTATTGGCTTACCGATGATGACGGTGCAAAAAGGCAACTTTTACACGATTTTCCAAAGTCGATAGAAGCGGGGCTTGTACTAAATGAGGTTACGGTTTCCCCTGTGGCTTTTTGGTATTTAATGCCTCGTAAGCAAAAGCAAATTTCTCAAGAGCAAAATCCTAGTGCTCCTGTTAAGAAAGCAGATTCAGAGGTGGAAAAAACCTTTGAAAAGCCCCTATATCATCAAGTGGGCTTTTTCCAAAATAAAACTTATGCCGAAAATTTGGTTATAGAACTTGTGAAAAAGGGCTTTTCAGCCCAAATAAAAAGCAAAACAAAAAACGGGGTAGTTTCCTATTGTGTTTTTGTAAATGAAAGTAATGGGACAACCTCTACTGCAGAAAAACTAAAAAACGCAGGATATGAAAGTTATCCCGTATTCGCAAAATAAGTTTTTACCAATGGCTACTACCCGTAATATTCTTTAAGCATCAGTTGTTTTTGCTTGCGTTTTTTTTCTTGTTTGTTTACTTTTGTTTGTCTTAGTCGCAGTTTTTTTCGTTTTAGTTTTTTTAGCAACGGGCTTTTTCTCTACAAAGGGGACGCCCCGTCTTTTTTCGATAGCAGCCTTGTACACTTCAAGATATTTTTTAGCAGAGTTTTGCCAGCTAAAGTCTTGTTTCATTCCGCGTTTTTGCATTTTTTCAATATGCTCTTGTTGGTTATAGTAAGCATAAGCCGCCCAGCCAACTGTATCCGCAATACTGTCAGGTGAAAGGTAGTCAAAAACGAAACCCGTTCCGTCCCCTGTTTTTTCGTTATAATTTTCTACTGTGTCTGCCAAGCCTCCTGTTCGTCTAACAATTGGAAGAGTCCCATAAAGTAACGAATACATTTGGTTTAATCCGCAGGGTTCGTATTTTGAAGGCATAATAAAAAAATCACTTCCCGCTTCGATTAAATGGCTCAAAGCTTCGTTGTATCCGATGTAAACCCTCAAGTTTGGCAATCTTGCGGAAAGAGATTGAAGCTCGTCCTCACACCATTTTTCTCCACTACCCAAAACCACAAGTTGCATTCTAATTTGTGTACAAATTCTAAAAGCCGAACCATAAGCGGGACCAAAAAGTTCAGCTACGCCCTTTTGGTCAGCAAACCTTGTAATCATTCCAAAAAGTGGAATGCTCGCGTTCACTTCCAGCCCCATCTTTTTTTGCAAAGCAAGTTTGTTTGCTTCTTTTTTTTGAAGATTTGTTGCAGAATAATTTTCAGGAATAAGCTTATCAGTTTTAGGATTCCACACATTAGTATCGACTCCATTCAAAATCCCAACAAAATCCTTTTCTCTAAAGCGTAAAACGCTATCCAGTCTAAAACCATACTCCGGCGTTTGTACTTCCTTTGCATAAGTTGGAGAAACTGTTGTTATTTTATTAGCAGAAACAATACCTGCCTTTAAAAAGTTAATCTTATCCCAATCCTCAAAACCGCTTTCGTAAAAATACAACCAATTCAAACCCGTAACCGGAAAAGCGGTTTTGTTATAAATTCCTTGATAACCAATATTGTGAATCGTAAAAACACTTGCTGTGTCCTTGAACTCTCCGTGTTTTTCATTAAATCGTAGTAAGGCGGGAACAAGGGCTGCCTGCCAATCGTGTGCATGCATAAGATCGGGAATCCAATTTTGCTTTCGACAAACCTGAAAAGCTGCCGTAGATAAAAGCGAAAAACGCTGAGGATTATCTGCAAAATCTGGTTCATAAGGCGAACCGTAAAGCCCCTCCCTCCCAAAGCTTTGTTCGTGGTCTATAAAATAAACCGAAATATTTTTACCAAGTTTCCCCTCATAAACTTCAGTATGAAATTCTTGACTACCCAAATGTACTGTTAGTGCGCCGGGTATAGCAAGTAGTTTTTTTCGGTCAATCTTATAATAACGGGGCATCACAATTCGAACATCGTGCCCTTCGTCACTCAAAGCTTGTGATAAAGCACTTACCACATCTGCCAATCCTCCTGTTTTTGCAAACGGTGCCAACTCACTTGTAATCATTAAAATTTTCATAATATACTCCTTATATAAATTCTACACTAAAAAAACAAAAAGAACAAGCTATGAAGGATAAATCTATGCTGATTTTGAAAATTTTTTACAATAATTTAAAATAACTTGAAAATTTTTCACTTTTTAACAAAGATTTATAAAAACCTTATTGTTATATTTGTCTTGCTGGATTTAAAAACTTCAACATCTTTTAAAACTGTACCTTAACACTCAAGCTTTTTTTGCCGAAAATCATTGCAATATTATGAAAAAGATTTTACGAATTATTATTTTTTTTGCATTGAGTTTTATTTTAATTACTTGTAAAACGATGGACGAAAAAGAAAAGCCTTCGACAAAACTTGACAAAAACACTGACCAAATTAAAACAGTAGAAACGGGTAAAAAAAATAGCCATCAAGGTTCAGAAAATACGGACACTCAAAACGAAAACGAAAATGAAACTAGCCATCAAGAAATTAACTCTGAACAAACAATACCTGTCGCACCCAAAAAAGAAAAAGACAAAAATATAATTTCTATTGATAAAAACACAATTGTTATTAAAGAGCGTTCTGATTATCGAACTTATATAAACGGCAAATATTCAGGCTTAACTTATCGGGAAAGTGAAATTTATTTGCAAAAAAAATCTCAAGGTGGAGGAGGTTTTTTTTCAGGTAATGCTTTTGTTATTCAAGACACTCGCCGTAATCTAGTTTCCCAAGTTAAAAAAGTAGACGAAGTTTTGAATATAAGCTTTGTAAAAAATGCAGACGGTTCAGAAAATTTTTATGAGGACGAAGGCTTTCCCCTTTTGCGTGAATTTTTTGACTCACTAAACCTCGACTATCAAAATATGGCGGTGGGGACTTATTGGGATGAGAAGATAAAACTTTCCGTTTTTCCGTTAAAAGAAAGAGGTGCTGTTCAACTTTCAGCCTTAGCTCGCTTTGAGTATGCAGGCTTGAGCGAATTTTTGGGAAATGAAGTTTATAAAATTAAAGCAAAATACGCCTTACGCAATAATGAAAACTCAAACTTCACCGCCATTGCAGGAACTCGTGATGTAGAAATATTTCTTTCTACAAAAAATAATGCCGTTCTTTTTGTCAGAGAAAAGACAGCAGAACAATTTTCATATCCAGACGGCACTGTGGTAAAAAATGAAGGAAGCCTTTTACATTTTTATAATTATAACTTTGCTACAAAAAAAATCACAAAAGATACAAATGACAAGATTACAAATTTTGAAAATTTAAACCCCAAAACAGGCGAAAACACAAATATTGACTTTGGTAAAAGCGATAACTACGAAGTAGAAAACACAGAACTTGGGTTAAAACTTCGCTTGCAAAATTTACGGTTTGTTGCTGACAAGGATATACTTTTGTCGGGTGAAGAAAGTAAACTTGATGAAATTGCAACGATTTTAAAACAATTCGGAGAAAAAAGATTTTTTGTAGAAGGGCACACTGCAAGCACTGGACAGCCCCAAGCCGAAAAACGTTTATCGGAAGCTCGTGCTCTCGTGGTTGTTAAAGAGCTGGTTAAACGAGGAATTCCCGAAAACTTTTTTTTGTATGCTGGTGCTGGAGCAAAAAAGCCCCTATCAAGCAATACAACTTCAGAAGGGATGGCAAAAAATCGTCGAGTTGAAATTACAATTTTGGAGTAATTTTTAAAATTTAGTATAAATCAGACTTGTTTTTTTAATTAAGGTTTTCTTAAAATAGGTGTACGAATGTACACCCGAAAATATAGTTAACTTGGATAACTTGCAAAAAGCCCACAAGGTAAAAACTACTTTGTGGGCTTTCCCAAACTCATTGTACAAAAGTCAAATAAGTCTTAAAAAATTATTCGTCCATTTCCTCAAGCTTTAAAATTCGGCTTGCATTTTTACGCATATAGAGCAACAAAGAAGTAGTTGCAACAATCGTTATAACTGCAGCTATTGGATACGAAATAACATAGCTATTTGGGTCCTTTCCTAAATGACTTTCCAAACCAAAACCTAGTTTTGCATTTAAGATATAAGCAGATACAATAAAAGTATAAAACACGAACGGAACCAATGTAACGATAATATTTTTTTTGTGCGTGTTCAAATATACAGTTGCCATTGCTAAGGCAAAAACTGCAACCAGCTGATTTGTAAAACCAAAATAACGCCATAACAAGTTAAAGCCATTTGCGTTAGTTTTTGCAAAAATCAAAATACCAATCGCAGGAATAAAAATCGCAAGAGTAAGCTTAATTCGGTTTGAATATTCTTTTTGAGTCATATTAAAACGCTCTGCAAGCATCAAACGAACAGCACGGAAAGCTGTGTCGCCAGATGTAATCGGCAATATAATAACACCTAAAATCGCAAGAACACCACCAATATTACCAAGGAAATTTCTCGAAATTGCACCGACCATATTTGTTGCATTGTAGAGGTATTCGCCAACCCCTGTTAAATTCATAACATTTTCTATACTTTTATTTGACTTATAAATTAAAACAAGCGAACCTGCAGCCCAAGCCATTGCAATAAAACCTTCAAGAAGCATCATATTGTAAAAAGTTGAGCGTCCCTCTCTTTCATTTTTGACTGTTCGAGAAATTAAAGTTGCTTGACTTCCATGAAAGCCTGACATAATTCCACAAGCAACAGTGATAAAAAACACAGGGATAAATTTTTGTCCCAAAGGATGATTCGGCATTGTTGCAAGGGAAAGCTCTGGCATATATTTTCCACCTGTGAGCAAAACTCCAATAAAAACGCCAACTGCTGAAATAACTAAAATCCCACCGAAAATAGGATAGACCCGTCCGATAATTTTATCAATGGGAAAAAAGGTAGCAATAAAATAATAAAGAAAAATAAGACCATAGACTATCCAAATAGTTACCGATGTCGCAGAATTATCCATACCCATAATATCTCTAACGATTAAGTCGCTGGGTGTATAGATAAAAACAACTCCAGTTAAAACCATCAAGATCATCATAATAACTAAATAAAATGCATGGGTTTTATTGCCTAAATATTTTTTAACCATACCGGGCATTTGTGCTCCCTTATTACGCATTGAAATCATACCCACACAATAATCGTGAGTTGCCCCCGCAATTACACAACCAATCGGAATTGTAATAAATGCAAGTGGTCCAAATAAAATGCCCTGAATGGGACCTAAAACAGGACCTGTACCTGCTATGTTTAACAATTCAATTAACATATTTTTCCACTTGGGCATTTCAACATAGTCAACTCCATCCGCCATCGAAACAGCAGGAGTAGCCCTGTCTTTTTGCGGATCGAAAACTTTTTCAACCAAAAGCCCATAGAAAAACCCACCCACCACCAAAATCACCATTCCAGAAATAAAGGTAATCATCCCAAACTCCTAAATTTATAATATTCTACAAAATTGTACATCGAAAAATAAAAATTGTCAAGAGTAAAAATTAACTTAGGTTTACACTAATTAAGCAAGCCGTAATTTCGGGCACTTGCAGTGCCTATTTTAAGAGAGCCAGAGCTACGCTCCTCGTTGGGGCGTAAACTCCCGCCACGGACGGCGGGCTAGAATAAAGCAACAGCGATGTTTAGACAAGTTTAAATTCCAAGCACAAACTCAATCATTTAATGAGCCGATCATCTAGTTGGAGAAATCAAATATTCTATCTTTTATAAAATCAACAAACGAAGTTTTATGAGTTTTAATATATTGACATAAAAAACAACTTTGAATATAATTAAATTATGCATGTTGTGATTTTTTATGACCAAGCTCAGGATAAGCGGGTACATATTGTGCAAAGCCTAATCCAAAAACACGGTTGTGAGGTAAACACCTTTTTGTGTGACGAGCTTTGGCTACAAAATAAGTACCAAAATCCTGTTGCGTTTTTAAACAAGGGAACGCATTTTTTATTTATACTTGAAGATGAGCCTTTGAATATTCAAGCTTTTATTTTTTATTCGGGCTTTGCAATAGGTCGAGCTTTGCCCGTTTTACTTTTAACCAGCTCAGTTACCATTAATCTACCGAATATATTAAATCACTTTGTTGTAACCTTAGGTATAACTTCCTTCGAAAGTTATTTTATAAAGGAAAAAGCTCGCTTTGAGTCGGAGGTTGAAAAGAACTTTGCTCGGCAAACATTGTTAGACAAGGGCTACGCAGTGTTTGATTCAAACTTTGTTTTAGCTGTACAAAACAATGAGCTTGATATTGTAGAACTTTTTTTGAAGGCGGGCTTTCAACCAAATACTTGCGATGCACTTGGTACACCTGTTCTCTCTCTTGCTGTTCGTGATTCCTTACACGATATGGCAAAGCTCTTAGTATCAGCTGGGGCAAATGTAAACCAAGTTTCTAAAGATAGAAAATATTCTCCGTTAATGGATGCCGTACAGATTGGAGATTTTGTAAATACAAACTTACTTTTACAACATGCTGCAAATCCTGACTTGCAAAGCGAGGACGGACAAACAGCTTTGATTTTAGCAGTTGGACGACAAGATAAACAGCTTGTTGCCATTTTGATGAAATACGGTGCAGATCCTGCAATTAAAGATAAGCTTGGTATGAGTGCTTTAAAATATGCAGAAGTTTTTGGCAAGCAAGATATTTTAAAAGTACTTAAACGCTAAAAATAAGCACAATAAGCAAGCCTTGCAAAAACATTGCTAATTGTAGTGCTGTTTTTCGTTTCTCAAAACGGCGGAAATTAAACTTCTTAGCAAATTGAAATTTGCGAAAGAGCTGAATTTATTAGTCGCTTGGATTTTGAAAATTATAGGAGTATGGTATGAAAAAAATTTTAGCATTGTTTATTATTTTGCTTTTAGTTTTTGGATGTGAAACTATGAATAAAAATACCAACAAGCTTAGTGATAACGGCTTTGAAAAAGAAAGCTCTCATCAAAGTCGCGAAATGGGTAAACTTGTGTATAATCGCTATTACGAATTAGTGGGCATTAAAAACGGGAATGAATTTGTTATTTTTGAACCGGGACACGGCAATGCGGGATTGCTCAAGCTTAATTCAGATAGTTCTTTTGAAGCATCAAGCGGCATAAATTCTGGTTTTGGAAAATACACTTACAAAAATGCAAAACGTGAATTTGCTGACTTTATGATTGATAGTTTGGGCGTTACAAAAATGGCAGGTCCAAACGACCAAGCAAACTTTTTTGACGCTCTTTTTTTTAGAACTTTAAAACTTTGCAAGTATGTAAAAGTCGAAGGCAAAATTATAAAACTTCACGATGCTTCAAAAAATAATATTATGAATTTTTATTTGCGATAATTTTCTAATCCTCAAAAGTACGAAACGCAGATTGAAATATAAACTTTCTAAAAAAAAGTTTTTATATTTTTTGTAAATTTGGCATTTGTAAGACTTGACCGTGCCCTGCGAAAATCGCTTATCTCCTTGCTGTAGATGGGCAAGGAGTCGCAAATCTAGCGTTAAGCTAAAACGCAAATCTTGCAAAGTCGGGCGGGAATTTTTGTTCAAAAATTCTTGTCCGTAAGCGATCCGTAGAACAGCAATGAAACTCAAAGCGATGAGAGCATAGCGCAAGTTAAACGCTAAAGCGTAAATTTCGTAAAAAATTTGAACAAAAAAAACACAGTGCGGTTTTTACAAATATCTAAGAACAAAAAGGATTGAAAATTCACTGCAATCTTTCATAAGCTTAAAAAGCTAATCTTTTTTAAACTTTTTTCAAGTATTCACACTTTTATAAAACATCGAAATAATTACCTCATTTACCGAGATTTATTAGTAGAGGTAAAATGATATGGTATATGCGTATTTAAGGGTAAGCACAGAAAAACAAACTGTGGAAAACCAAAGATTTGAGATTTGTAATTGGGCTAAAGAAAAACAAATTACAATAGATGAGTTTGTTGAGGAAGTAATGTCTGGAGGTATTTCCATTGGACACAGAAAGCTCGGTGTTTTGAGTGAGCAACTACAAACAGATGATGTTTTGATAGTGTCCGAACTTTCGCGTCTCGGACGAAGTCTTTTAAATGTAATGAGTTTTTTAAATCTATGTATTGAAAGAAAGGTGAGAATATTTTCGATAAAAGAAAACTTTGAATTCGCCGACAACATAAATTCAAAGGTTCTCGCTTTTGCCTTTTCACTAGCAGCCGAAATTGAACGAACACTAATTAGTCAACGCACTAAAGAAGCTCTTGCATTACGAAAAGCACAAGGCGTAGTTTTAGGCAGACCACGAGGAAAAAAAAATTCACTTTTAAAATTAAGTGGCAAAGAAGCAGAGGTTAAAAGACTTTTAGATAAAAAAGTTTCAAAGGCTGCAATTGGCAGAATATTTGATGTACACCGAATGACGGTGGACAAATTTATAAAAGAAAGATTACTTGACTAATAAAACAAAATTCTCGCAATAGTTTTTACAAAAATATAATAATTTATTGAAAGCCTCCAAAAACTGAAGTTTTTAGAGGCTACCTTTATTGCGAGCTTAAGACAATCATTATTCATAATCTTAAAGTTCTTTCAATTCCTTCACAATCAAAAAGCAGTCTCATACGCTCAAAAGAAAGCACCAAAAGTACCAATTTTATCAACAAAAATTAACTATAGTTTTAGACATTTTTTATAAACATTTTTCGAGGGATTTAAATAGCGTTTTAAAACTCCAATTTTCAGCACAAGATTCTTGGGTGATATTAAATCCGATAGAGCAACAAATAAAAGAAAAGATTGAAAAAATTGGAACTCCATTAAAAAACTGGGACATTCAAATTAATT
>JARGFC010000066.1:0-6565 GCA_038397925.1 Treponemataceae bacterium | reverse complement strand
TTCACAAATTTGCAAAAAATTAGTACCCCTCCCCCCCCCCCCCCCCCCCCCCGAAAAATAATTGGAGGACGAATTGTGAATAAAAAGGCAAAGATTTTTTCAATTAGGAAAAAACTTTTGATTTTTCTGATACCGCTGTTGGGTTTAGTGCTTACGATTAAGTGTATCAGGGACAGTATTCAACAGTATGGACAAGTGTCTTCTACAAATGCAAAAATAGCGAAAACGGAAGCCAAGGTAAATGCAGAAGAAATACTCAATATTTTAGATAGAACCTATACATCATTTGTTTCTCTGGAACAATTAATTTTGATGGAATTGAATGAACCTATTGCTGACCGAAAGCGTAAATTAATAACAGATTTCATGGCTTCAACTCTTCTTACAAATACATGGATTAATAATATTGGTGTTTATTTTGAACCAAACGCTTTTGATGGGCGTGATTCTGAATTTACAGATCTAAAGCCGTATGATGAGGTGAATGGTAGATTTGTACCACGTGTATGGCGACAACCAGGAGCAACAAAAGCTACATTGGAGTGTACAAAAAAATTAAATGGTAAAACTGATCCCGAATGGTACACAGAGCCCTTAAATTCTGACGGACATATTATGCTTGAACCTTATATTAATATCGCCAATGGTATTGAACAACTTTTTGTAACTTTTGCCACTCCAATTATTCATAATGGGAGAGTGCTTGGGGTTATTAATGTTGATATTGATATAACAAATTTTCAAAAATTTTTGGAGGATATTGGCATAACAGAAGATAAGTTCCCCATATTGTGTACAGATACAGGTTATATAATTGCACATGGCTTTGATCCGAGCCAAATATCAAAAAACGAGTTAATTTTAAATCCTGCCATAGAGGCGGGTTTTCAAAAGGCCGTTCGTGATAAAAACATCTCCGAGTTAAAAGCACTAAGTACAACTTCAAAAGTTGAATCGGTATATTTTTTGTTGCCCATGCAATTGAGCGGGGTTAATAAAAATTGGGTGATGTTGTCCGTAAATTCTTCGAGTGCTCTTACAAAGGCTGCAAGAGAAATGACTATCAGTACGGTTTTTGAGTACGTCATAATTATACTGCTTATAAGTGTGTTGCTATATTTCATTTCCAGAAACATTACCAGACCACTCAACCGAACAGTTGAAGCTTTGCAAAATATTGCTGAAGGAGACGGCGATTTAACAGTACGCTTACCAGTACGTGGAAATGACGAACTTACACAAATGTCCGCTTATTTTAATAAAACAATGGAAAAAATTCGCACTGCGATTAAAAAAGTTGGCGGTAATACTGTGAGCATGCAAGAACTTGGTGGAAGTCTTTCTGCAAACATGAATGAAACTGCAAGTGCCGTTAATCAAATAAGTAGTAATATTGAAGGTGTAAAATCACAGATTATAAATCAGGCGGCAAGCGTTACCGAAACTTCTGCAACGATGGAAGAAATTATTCGAACGATTGAGCAGTTAAATACAAGCATTGAAAGCCAAGCAGCGAGTGTAACGCAGTCATCTGCTTCCATAGAGGAAATGGTGGCAAATATAGCATCGATTACAGAATCATTAAATGAAAACAATAAAGCAATGGGAAACTTAGCTGAACAAATAGAGGCTGGTCGCAACGGAGCCGTTGACACAAATAACTTTGTAAAACAAATGAGTGAACGCTCAGATGCTTTAAGCGAAGCCGCAAGCGTTATTCAAAACATTGCAAGCCAAACAAACTTACTTGCTATGAATGCAGCAATTGAAGCGGCTCACGCGGGCGACAGTGGAAAAGGTTTTGCGGTCGTTGCTGATGAAATTCGCAAGCTCGCCGAAGAGTCTAATAATCAAGGAAAGCAAATTGCTAATATGATTAAAGAAACTCTTGCAATAATCGTAAAAATGACAAAAGCAGGAAAAGATGCAGAAGAAATTTTCAATCGGGTTTACGAGGTTTCAGAACAAATTGCCAATCGTGAGCAGACGGTGGTGATTGCAATGCAAGAACAAGATCGTGGTAACAAAGAAGTTCTAGAGACGATTAAAACGATTACTGAAGTTACAAGTGAAGTAAAAGGTGGCTCTGCGGAAATGCTTTCAGGCGGACAAGGTGTTGCAAAGGAAATGCAAAAACTAGATGAGCTTACCCGAATGATAACCGACAGCATGAATGAAATGGCAAGCGGTGTCGTTCAAATCAACAACGCTGTGCAAGAGGTGCAAGCAATGGCACACGAAAACAAAAACGCTATTGACTCGCTGAACGGTGAAGTTGGAAAGTTTAAAGTTTAGCCTGCTTGAAAACTAATTAACTGCTGTAACAAGGTAAAGACGGGCGGAACACTTACTTTACCGAAGAAGCACGACACATTGCACTCTAAATTTTTGAAAGCAATTATCAATAAATGCTAAAATTTTAAAGTGAATTGGGCGACATAACTATAGAAACAGGATATGCTAATAGTATAACTGAAGGTAAGCTAAGTTTAGTCAAACCCTCAAAATTGTGTAAATTATCCGCTATGTTCAATTTATTATTTTTATATGCAATTTTTGGTTATCTCTTTGGAGTGGAAAGCTCCAGCCCAAATCAACAGATAAAACTCTCTAATAAAATAGAGGCGGAATAGTAGTGTGGGGCTAGTGATTAGCCCCTACTTGATTTTTTATGTCAATTCAAGTTGATAACACCAAAATTTATGCCAAACACACAGCGTTGACTGATTTTTTAACAAGCTCGGATGTTTTTGTCAAAGGGTGCGGTACTAATACCTCAGACAAAACTTCCAAGCAGAATTTTCTTAATTTCCAGAAACAGTAATACCTGTCGAATGAATCCAAGGAACAACCGTGCTACCGTAGTCGACAAGCTCTTTTGAAACAGCAATAATATCGGAAAGGACCTTTACGAGATTTCCGGCAATCATTGTTTCGGATAAAGGTTGTACGATTTTTCCATTTTCGATTAAATAAGAGTTTTTTGCTATTCCTGAAAAGTCTCCGTTGGAGGCAGGTTGTCCGCCCGAAAATCGCCCCAAAAGAATTCCTTTTTTTACGCTTTTAATTATTTCGTCTTTTGAAGTCGAACCTTTTTCAACTATAATTCCATCGCCACCTGAAACGCATCGAGCCTTTCCTGTTTTTTTCGCGCCGTATAAAGTTAAAACAAAATCCTTCAATATACCCTTGTCAATAAGAGTTACATTTTCGGCTTTAAACCCGTCCGATGTATACAAGCTTTCAATTTCAACACCGGGCTTTTTCGGCTTTGAGTGTATAGTTAGCAATGACGAAAGAACTTTCTGCCCGAGCTTATCCTTCCAAATTGAAGTTCCCGTAATGAGTGGCATATTACTCATAAAAAGACCCAGCATCGAGTTAATAAAATCAGTTACACTTGACGGTGTAATTACAACATCACCTACGAACGAACCTGAAACTGCTTTTGTTTTTGTTTGCTCACAGTTTTGTCGCATTAGTTCATCAAGATTGCCCCAATCTTTGAGAGGTTTTTCCAAATTCAAATGTGACGCCCCACTGTAATTAAAGCTACTCGTGCCTTGTGAATCTTTTGCAAAAAAAACCGCACTAAAAGAATACACTCCTGATTTTTCCGTAAAGCGAACACCATTGGAATTTGCATAATTTTGTTCAATATGTGCAAAATCTAAAATGCATTGATTGAGTTGTAATGAAGGATATGTTGATTTTGTATAGTCTAAAAACTCCTGTAGTCGCTCATACATTTTTTCGTCATCGGGTTCGCTATCGCCAAGTACAAGCGTTTCACTTTTTTGCATTGGTGAAATATCATTTCCTTCGTCTTTTTCAGAAGCCTTTGAAAGAGAGACTGCTTTTGCAACATTTTCTTTTATTGCTTTTTCACGGAGGTCATTGCTAAAAATAAAGCCTTTTTTACTGTCAATAAGCGAAGTTATATTTGCCGAAATATTTGCTGTACTTCGGTACAAACTTAATTTTCCCGAATCCATATTCATTTCGCTTTTTACATTTTTTGTAATACCCGCGACAGCCTTCTCTGCTCCCGCTTTTTTTAACTCATCTAAAATAAGTTCACATTTTTCCATTCCGTTATTTGTACTCATTAGTTTCGTCCTCCTACACCGATTTTACATTTTATAGCGGGACCACCCATTCCTACATTTATCATTTGTTTTTTTCCACACCAACCCGCATTACTCCAATTCATATCATCACTTATCATAGTTACAGTTTTCAGCATATCAAAGGCAACACCCGCAATTGTGCAATCTTTAACTGCCTTACCTAATTTGCCGTTTTTTATTTCGTATCCTAAAACAACACCGAACATAAATTCACTTGTCGAGTCAGCTTGTCCGTTTGACGAGCGAACAAAATAATAGCCATCTTCAATACTTGCAATCATATCAGCAAGTTTATCTTTTCCGGGAAGAATTGCTGTGTTTCGCATTCGTACAAGTGGTTCATCAAAAAATTCATTTGCACGGGCATTACCTGTCGGATTGGCTTTTAAAAGGTCGGCAGATTGTTTGTTGTGCATATACGAAGTTAAAATTCCGTCTTTGATAATAACGGCATCTTTTGCAGCAACGCCTTCATCGTCAATCCAAATCGGAACGGGACAAAGTTTTCCGTTATATTCATAAGCAAAATCCACAAGTGAAACAAGCGGAGTTGCAACAGGCTTATTCAAAAAGTCGGCAGCAACCGAACCCGATAAAACAAAATCCGATTCTGTTGTATGTCCAATTGCTTCGTGTGCTAAAATCCCTGCCAAATCTGGACCTAAAACAACATCGTGAACACCGGGTTTGGCATAAACACCTTCAGCTTTTTTCTTTAGGTCCTCGACAACGGCATCAATCTTTTCGTAATAAGCGGAGGGTTTGTCAAACAAATCTCTAAATTGTCCTAAACCGCCGAATACATCATAAAGTGCAATAGGCTCATCACCTGCAATCAATTTAAATTGCATTAAAAGGTTTGCCCGCGATATAAAACTATAAGCGTCTGCCTTGTCGGAAGTTACAAGAGTTCGTTCCGTTCCATTTGTCGAAAGACTAAAGGAGCGAGACTGAAGCTCGGGATACTTTTTCGCTGTATAGTTTTCCAAATCTTTTACAAAAGCAATTAGCTCTTTTTGCTCGGCGTCCTTTGACGAGTCAAACTTTCCGTGCGAGCCCTGTCCTGTAAAAGCAGGCAAATCTTTTTGGTTTGTTCCTGCTTTTTTTGCCAAAAATTTTACATTTTCGCTCGCCCGTTTTACAACTGCAGAAATCGCTTCATCCGTTTGCTCAGGGGAAGAGGCAAAACCCCAAACGCCGTCTTTAAAAGCCCTAGCTGAAACTCCCGCATTTTTTACCTGCAAATTGTTCAGAATGTCTCCGTTTACCGACGTAACAGCTGTAGCCGAATTTTCCTGCACACGCAATTCAGTATACTCCGAAAAAAGCGAAGTGTGTCGTTTTAAATTTTCATATTTCATATCTTATCCTTGCATAAATATATTTTTAATATTTAAGATGAGAACCCCCTCTCATCCTGTTAATTATATCTTAATCGTCCAAATTATTCAACTGATGCGTAACCGTTTCAAGACGTTTTTCCAAACTTTGAATTGTTTTTTCAATTCGACTTTTTTCCCGTTCCAGTTGAAACCGCTTGTCCATTTCATCAGGAGACTTTTTTCGCCTTAAAAAATCTTGTACCAAAGGTGCACTTTTATTATTCAAAAAAAGCTCCTCAGCTTTTTCACGCTTTTCTGGCGACCCGATTTTCGAAATCTGTTTCATCGCTTCATACCCCAAAGCGGGATTTAAATCAAAGGCTTGAATTCGCTCTATCGCCGTACTCGAAGCCCTAGGCAGACACAAAACCCTGTCAACATAATCTTCATAACGAATACCCACCTCCTTGCACAAAGGATGCGCCTTGAGTAAAAGCTCCCCTACCCTCTTTACGAGTTTGCCATTTTCCAAAAACAAAACATTTTTAATTTCATCTGTAATTTCCAAAAGCTCTGGCGAAGCTTGCAAATCAATACTATAAAAGCCCTTTTCCTCCGCCTTTTCTAAAAAACTATGAAAACGTCCCCAAAACCGAGGTGAATGTGTCCGCGGTTTATACAAACCACAATCTTCCTCAAAAATTTTGTGATGGGTATATTCGTGAATTGCCGTATAAATTAACTCATTATCATGAGCAAAATTTTTATTATGCAATAAAATTTCACGAGTTTCCATCTTGTACAAACCATTTACTTTTGCTGACTTTTTCCCCGTAAAAACTACCGAAAAATCCAAGTCCGTATCTTCAATTTCTAGAAGTATTTTTTTAACCTCATCTTGGTTCATCGTTTTAAATGTACTTTTTTTCTCTTTTATGTCAAGATAATAAAAAATATTTTTCACAAATTTGGGCGTTCCCCTCGCTATCGCTCGGGTCGGCGTATTCAAAGCTCTCGCTTCGGCTCCGACCAAAATTGTGGCGTAAATTATCGCCACAATTTTGTTTTGGTTTGCATTTTGAAAAATGCAAACCAACTTTGAATGTGCCTAAC
>JARGFC010000065.1:0-28110 GCA_038397925.1 Treponemataceae bacterium | reverse complement strand
AAAGGTAACGGAAAAGCCTGAAGCACAACAGCCTACTGATGAAAGCATATTTAAAACTGAAGAAGTAGATGGTAAACCTTCATTGTGTAAAATTACAGGATATAATGTAGACAAAGATAAGTTACCGTCAAAGCTGGTTATCCCAGATACAATAGGTGGTAAAAAAGTTACTGAAATAGGTCGGCGTGCTTTTGAGGGTTGCACGGGTATAGAAACCTTAGACCTATCTGGATGTACTTCACTTAAAAAAATAGTTGAGAGCGCTTTTAGGGACTGTATAGGTATAACTACCTTAGACCTATCTGGATGTACTGAACTTACTCAAATAGGTTGGCATGCTTTTTATGGCTGTACGGGTATAGAAATATTAACTATAGGCAACGCAAATTTAACAATAGATGAAAACGCCTTTGCAAACTGTAATAATATAAATAAGTTAACAATACTAAAAGGTAAAATTACAAGCGATTTTACTAATTCTTGTAATAAAGAACAATTAAAAACTTTAGTGCTTGGTGGTGGAGTTACTGAAATAGGTAGCAGTGCTTTTGAGGGTTGCACGGGTATAGAAACCTTAGACCTATCTGGATGTACTTCACTTAAAAAAATAGTTGAGAGCGCTTTTAGGGACTGTATAGGTATAACTACCTTAGACCTATCTGGATGTATTGAACTTACTCAAATAGGTTGGTCTGCTTTTTCTAGCTGTACGGGTATAACTACCTTAAACTTACCAGCATCACTTACTAAAATAAGTCGGTCTGCTTTTTCTGGCTGTACACTACTAGAAACAGTAACTTTCGGAAAAACTGATGGATGGAAAGCTTACGGAGACTTGGAGTATAAGGATGAGATTGGAAGTATTGATTTAAGTAGCAATGAGCTACGGGTAAACGCTTTAACTAAACCGAGGTCCGAAGGTGGTTACCGTAATTGCTATTGGAAACGAAATTAGTAATCTAGTAAAGCAAAAGCCCATTAGAAGATTACTTCCAATGGGGGGTTATGACGTATAAATTTTATTATAGGAAAGGAGTCTTAGTATGTAGGATAAAAAGAATAAATAGTAGCATTAATGCTACACTAGAGCATCAACTAGATGCAAAAGATTCAAACGAACAATGTTGGAAAAGCTTTTAGGTGATTTTTAGCTTTTATTAAAAACACAAAATATACTTGTTAGCTTTGCTACCAAGTACTTTACAAATTTTAAGGAGAAGATAAAGATGTTTGGAAGGTGTATGTGTGGGATGTCTAGTAGTATATGCGGGATGTGTGGGATGTCTAGTAGTATATGCGGGATGTGTGGAATGTCTAGTAGTATATGTGGGATGTGTGGAAGATATACTATGCTTGGAAATGAGTATATAATATTACAGGAGCTTGTAGACTACATAATACGAATTTTGAGGCTCGGATTAGGTTTAGACGAGTTGGCTAAATTCTTAAACATCCAGAAGATAAAAAAGATCGAAAAAGCAGGTGACGAAAAATGTCTTGGTCAGTTTTTCATAAGTGATGATACTGTTGTTGTATTTGATTATACAAATTCACAACAAAAAGATGTAGCATTACAGAAAAGAATCAATGCAATTGAAACTTGGTATTCAAATCCAGATAAAGAAATTATTTTTGTCATAATTAAAAAAGATAAAAATACAACTGATCCTTCGATTTACAAAAAAAGAGCTAATACCAAAATAATATTTATTACGATAGAAGACTTTTATAAACTTGCTGTAGAAATAATTCCGGATGAGTTACATCTTCAAACTAACTGCATTCGTGTACTAGGAAATGTTGCTAGATTAATACCACCATTTATTATTTGAAATAGCCCCAACGAGGAGCGTAGCTCTGGTTCGCTTAAGCGGGAATTTTTGTGCGTCAAAAATTCCCGCCCTCGTTGCCAGATTGGCGTTAATGCTCATAGCTAGTTTAAGACCGCTCACCCATCCAGAGTGAGCGGATAAGCGTTTTTTGTAAATTAAGGCTTTCTTATATTTTTGTCAAACATTAGCAAATGTAAAACACTGATTCGCCGTCCGTGTCGAGAGTAGCGTTTTTCGAAAATAAGGACAAGTCTTATTTATGTTAATATATTTTTATCAATATGAAAAGTTCCAAGAAAATGTTAGAGAAGTATTATTCACAAAAAGGGTGTCAACATTGATAGGTGAAATTGCAAAGCGCAAGTTAAAAAATGGTGTTGCCATTTCCAAACCGAGTTCAGGTTGAAACATTATAGATTTGAAGATGGGCTTTTTTACATTGATGGTCGGGTCATTTAGTGGGTCATAATTATTTAGGTGCAAGGCAGCATCGGCATAAATTGCAGAACCGAAATATTTTCCCATATAAAGACTTGTGTTGTCTAAGTAATCTCCTATTTTTAAACTTTCTTGTTCGGGTGTTTTGAAAAGATTTCCGAAAACTAAATTTTGTACAACCTGTGTACGAAGAGATAGGACATCCAATCTCAAAAAATCTCTAATGCTGTTTTCAATTGTTTTTGTAAAAGTAAATTGAGCAGCTAGGTCGGTAGCATTTGTAAGTGTGTCCTTTAACAAGGTTTCTTTATTCATATCGCCGGTAACCATCTGTCCAAAGAGTTGCATAATTTCAGTTTCTGATTTTGCTGGGTCAGAAGTGATTTTTGAAATCCAAGCATCAGTGTTGTCAATGAGGGCTTGGTCTTGTAAAGTTAAAATTAGTTTTACAGGTTTTCCATTAACATCCTTATCTCTAATTTCAGCTCGCAAACTTAAAAGAGGAGAAAAGCCGTCTAAGGTTTCTATGAATTTTATGTTTCCCTCTTTTATGTAGAAGTTTCTTTTTATATAAGTAATTTCACCGCCACGAAGATTTGCTAAACCTGTAATAGTAAAGGTACTAGGTGTAACGTGAAAAACAACTGGCTCTGATGTGGGTGCGAGTGTGCGTAAAACCGGAGTTCTCATATTGGGCCAATTGAACTCAGCCTTATTCCCTAGCTCAACATCTAAGTCCATACTAAAATCAAATCCTGAACCTGCAGTCAAGGCTGCAAACTCATCGAAGGTATCAAAGGCAATTGAAAAGGCTCCCTTATCAAAATTTGCACTACCTGTTAAATTCATTTCGGTAGGTGTGATTTTCATAAGCACATCACAAAAAACTTTTCCATCTGCATGAAACAAAAGGTTTTTTGTTTTCATATGCCCGGGGCGATTTTTATCAATGCCACAGCGTACAATTGTTTCATATGGAATCCAACCGTCAAATTCGCTTGTGCATTCAACCCAAAGGATAAAAGTTTTTGCGACAAAGTCAGTGTGTGGCATTTCGAGCATATACTCCGAAAAAGAAATTGGAACATTGTTTGCATATAGATTATCGGGGGCGTAGCCCGGTGAATGAAAGTTTGCATCATCTAAAAAAAGTGTTCCGTAAAATTTAGGTTCATTTAACTTTCCGTCAATTAAAAGTTCGCCGTTTATATTACCAGAAGTAAATGCAACATAGTCGCCTAAGTTTACTAAACTCAAAACTTGTAAAAGATCAATGTGAATGCTATAACATTGTAAAGAAATTGTGTCCTTTGTTATGCTTCCATCCAATGACAAGCGGGTTTTAAAATCCTCACTCATACTTAACGAAACAGTACCATCGTCTAAATAAAAACCTGTCATTTTATTTTCATTGTCATAAAAAGCAACAACGCCTTCGTCTCTTGTTACAGTAAAGGTAAAAGGTTTTTTTAATTTATCATTTCCTAGATTTGCCTTTTTAATGGTTGTGTCTAAAACAAAGGCTTCAACTGTTGAAAGAATTTTTTCTATAGCCGTTTGCTCACTTGAGGGGAGGACTTTCTGCCCTTCGATTTTTGAGCTTATTTCCGCTCTCGTTTCTTTTCCCGCAATTAAACCTGCATACTTAAAATCAAGTTTACCTATACCGCTTTCAGGAACGAAGTTTAAATCAACAGAAGATATATCATGTCCGTCCCAATTAAAATGTGCTTCAGGAATTTTTACAGTTCCGTCATCTATTAAAAATAAAGCGGAGGCTTCAAGAGGTTTATTATTTAAATGCATTTTTAAATTTTCTAATCTTGCTTGCAATAATAAATTTTCAAGCGAGCCTAAAAAATTTATGTTTGCTGTAACCGCATCTGTTTTTGCTTGCTTGTTAGAAAAGGTTGCCAGCGAAAGATTTTTAACATTAAAAAAACCATCAGCAAAAATTTCATCTGCAATCGAAAAATTAGAATTTAAATCCAGGCTCTGAGTTTTTTGTTCGTCCTCTAATTTAGCGACAACACTAAATTGTTTTAAAATATCATAGTCGGTGGAAATGGCGTCGAAGGCTGCTTGTCCCTTTATAGTACTCTTACTATTGCCCATTTCGATTTCTGAAAGAAAAATATTTTTAGGATTTATACTTCCTTTGAATGCAAGTTGAAATGGAATATCCGTATAAGATTGAATTAAAGCTTCTTCTGAGTAAACTAGTTTTGCTTCGTCACAAATCACTTGCCAATTTTTTTTGTCTGAAAATGTAAAATTTGAATTTATAGAAAACACTAAAGGCAAGGCAGGTACAGGAAATTCTTTTAGGGTAAAATTTCCGTTTAAGCTTTTGTTTTCTAAAAAAGCTGTAAGCGAAAGTCCGTAGTCCCCGTAAATATTTACCATATTGTTGGCAATAATTCCATTTACAGAATATGAAATTGCATCAACTGAAAATAGTGAGTCAAAAAAAACATCTCCTTCATTCCCAAAGTTTGCATTTGCTGTTCCCGTCAGTTGTTTTTGTGCAATGTTTAAATTAAGGTTTTGCAAATTAAAAGAATTATTACTTCCACCAAAGGAACTGAGTAAATAAGCACCACCCGCTTCCGTTGATGCAAGAATCAGCTGTACAACATTGTAAGAAAAAGATTCTAAATCACTAGTCACATAAAACTCACTAGTTGCACGAAAGGGTTCAAGTTTGTTTTCTAAAAAGCTATTGTTTTCCATTGATAAAAAGGAGCTTGCTATTTTGTAAATATTCAAAACGCTAATTGAGTTTAATATACCGTGTAACTCTAAAAAGCTTTTTGTGTTTTTGCTTCCTAACACATAGCTTGCATCAAAATTATAGTCGCCCTCATTGTCTTTTATTGTGGTAGCAATATCAAAAACTTTTCCGTGTGGAATAAGACTTATGCTAATGTCTTCAAAACCTCCATTCCCGAGTTCAATCTCCGTTAAGTTACAAATGTATTTTGTTTTTGTTCCCGAAACTGACACCTTGGTTTTTATATTATTATTATTGACTAATAGTTTATTAATATATGCGTTTGCGGAAAGTCTGCCATTTGCAAAGTTGTAAAAACCATTGACTGAAAAATCAAGGAGGTTAGAGCCTAAGTATAAATTTTCTACGCTGATGTAATTTTCTGTTCCCTTTGTTTTTAAATTAAGTCTTATATTTTTTGTTATGATTTTATCGAAACTCAAACTTGGTGATTTAACAGTTAAATTTGTATTGTATTTTATTTTTTCTTTTGCATCTTCGTTTAAATCAAAGTCCGCAGAAATTAAACCTGTAAAACTTAAACTTTTAAAAGTTTCTAAATCTTTATTGCTTGTGTGAAGCAGGTTTGATATTTTTATATCTGCAAAGTTTGCAGAAAAACTTCCGAGTTTTTTTTCAATATCGTAATTAGCTTTTATGTCTAAGCTTTCATTGCGTTGAAAAGCTAAAAGTGAAAGCATAGTTTTGTCTAGCGAAAGAAAAAAAGCAGTGTTTGCTAAACTAAAAGTTTCCGATGCTATATTGTTTAAATTTACGATGGCAGAAAGTTTTGAAAGATCTGTAAGAGCGTTTCCGTTTAATTTAATATCAAGCTGAATATTTCTTAAGTTAGGATTATCACTTACAGAAGCTAAAATCTGGGAATTGATATTATAATTTATTCTGTCATCAGCACCAACTAGCTTTGCAGAATAAATAGTATACTTTACAAAAAAATCATCACAGTAAATACGGAAGAAAATATTTTGCAAACTGATGTTAAAATTTTTTACCGGGATTTCAAAATTTTCTAAGCTAAAGCTTTTTTTTTCGTTTAGCTCACCTGTACTGTCACTTTGGTCAGCAGTTTTTTTTGTGGAAAAAATTTTTTCAAAAAAGCTACTCTTATTATTTTCATCATAGTTTATATAACCATCACGAATAATAATATGTTTTATTGCGTTGTCAAAGTTACTGTTTATAAGCTCTAAAAATTTATAGTCGATTAAAACTTTTTCAAAACTTGCTATTTTGTTTCCATTTTCGTCCATAACGCTAATATTTTCAAAGTTTATTTTTTTTAGAAAAGAAGGGGAAAATTTTTCGTAGCGAATATCCAAACCGACAGCGTTTTTTATTTGAGCAAAAAATTCTTCGCTTTTTTTGTTTACAAAAGTATAAAAAGATTTATAAACAGTAGGAAATGCAAAAAAAGCTATTATAATAGCTAAAAGCAAAACAGCTAAATTAAGAACGATTAATTTTTGTTTGAATTTTTTCATAGTTTTAATGCTCAAACCTACTGCCACAAAACTTATTTAAATGAGACTATAAAAATATCGGTTTTTTACAGACTTTTCTTGAATGTTGGGCAACTTGAAAAACTTTATCGTGTGTTTTTGTAAGATGCCCATAATTTACTATTATATAAAAATATAAAAAAAATGATAGTTACATTTGGTGAAGAATTTCCCTTCTAAACTTTTTAAGGACCAAATGGAAGTGAAAAGGTATCTTTTATTTGGTCTTTAATTTTATCAGTAGTATCGTCAATCTGCTCCTTGATTTCGTTAGTTGCTTCTCGTGCTTTTTCAGTGGCGATTTGTTTTAAACGCGCTTCTGCTTCTTGAAGTTTTGACTTGAGCATCTCTTCAAATTTTTTGCTGTCAGTCAAAGCGAGCTTTACTGTAGCAATTATTTTATCACTGCTTTCTATTTGTGGTAAATATTCGGCACGAATTTTTTCTAAATATTTTTTCCCTTCAGCTATTACAAGTTCGCGTATACGAGCAATTTCTATCAAAAGCTGTTGTTGAATGGATGCGAATATTTGTTCGTCAACACTTGTTAAAACTTTTAACTTAGGTGCAGAGTCGGTAGCTTTAAAAAGCTCGGTGCTTAAATCGACTGTGTTTATTCTTGCAAGAACATCGCCATAAATACGACTTAAAATTGCAGGTTCAAACGGTGCAATTTGTAAGCTTGCATTTTTTACAATACCCTTTGTTAAAATGCGTAAGTCATTATTTTTACCAATTTCAACTTCAGCGTAAGTTTCAAAAGCTCCTGTAAGTTTTGGTAAGCCTGTGATCTTTGCATCCAAATCTAAATCGAGTCCCGAAAAATCTCCACCAACATTTATAAAGTTTGGAGTTCCCGTTCGCAGGTCAACAGTGCCGTTTACGTGTTCGGCAAATTGTTTTTGACTTGAGCTAAGTGCAAAGGAAATAGGTTTATTTAATTTATTTGCATCATTGGTTATGTTCTGCACATCGCCTGCAAGAGTAAAATTTTTGTCAGGCGAATGTGTGGAAAGCTGAATGTTTTTAAAGAGTAAGGTAGGAGCACTGTGGTCAGAAAAAAGAAAGTTGCGTCCCGCCAAGCGTTCAAGACTTTTTGACTTATCGGCTAGCGTTGGTTTTTTTTCTTTTTTCGGCGAAGTTTGTGCTTGGTTTGCCATTGCTACAAGTTCCATAAAGCGAGGATAATATGTACCTAAGGTTTCCAAATAAAAAACACGGAATAAGTCTGACACAAAACCACCCGCACCTTTTACCTTAATATCTTTTATTTTAGCAGCAATATTTTTTACATGATTCATATCGGACACGATATATCCTTCAATGTTTTTTCCCAATGTTTCTATTTTTTGAGCATCATCTTGAATTTTATTTGAAAGTAATTTTACATTTTCAATTTTTTGTTTGGACGATTTTGTAAGACTTATAATCTGCTTGATGAGATCTTTTATTTGCTCAGGAGAATCGATTTCTTGAAAATTTGTATTGGCAAATTTTTGTCCTTCGGCAATCATTTCTTTAACATCCGTTTCTGTTTTTGCAACCTGCTCCTTCCACGATTCAATAAAGCTTGGTGCAAAGTTTAAAATCTCATCTTTAATTTTCGGACTTTGAAAAGCATTTAAATTGCGTTCTAAAATAAGACGCGGGTCGGTTTGTTCGCGAACGGCTTGGAAACCATCTGAAATAGAAACACCACTTTTAATCATTTCAAGTTCGGCGTTAATCATTTTCATAAGAGGATTATTATTTAAAATAGAGTTTTCATCTTTTTCTTTTTTTGGTTTTTTAGGCAAGGCACCAGAAGTTTTTCTATTTGTATTCCATGTTATGCCGTCTATGGCAATATTTTCGCAAACAAATTTTCCACGAGAAAGTTCCAAGAGATTAAAATACAGGTCAATGTTTTTAATTTCAAAAAGATTTTTCATTGGAGCATTTTTATTTGCTACTGCATAACCTTTTATTTGAAAGCGAGTTTTAAAAAGATTAAAGTCTACAAATTCAATATCACACTTTGCGCCAAAGGCAGCTTCTGAAGCTGAGACTACGATTTTCCTAGAAATAATATTGCGGAAAAAAAATGCAAAAACTAAAACCAAAACAACTGCAGTTATCGCTGCAATTAAGGGTAAAAAGTTAATACGTCCTTTTTGTTTTTTTATGTCCTTAGCAATTCGGTTAAGTTTTAAAACTTCTTTACGAGGAAGTTGTTTTTCGGTTAATACAAAATAAGTTTTTATTTTTCCGTTTTTTTCTTCTTCTATTTTTTGAAAATGTTCTTGGACAAATTTTTTATCGTTTGGAATAAAAATATGTTTTAAAACCTTTCGTTTAAATTGTCCTTCGCTAAACTTTCGAGTAAAAAATTTATTTAATTTTACCGGTTTACGTTTTGTTTTTACCTCAGCTTCATATTCAGCATCTTCACTTGCAATTGCACTTTCAAGGGAACTTAATTTTTCATCTGATTTAGCATCTTCAATAATTTTTTCAAGCTCATCTTGTGAAACTTGCGGTGTCTTGTCATCATTGTTATTTGAATTAATTTTGTCTTCTGTAATAGAAAGCTTTTCTTCAGGCTTATGGATATCATCTTCAAAAATATTCTCTTCGTTTTTATTTTCGATTTTGTCGCTCATTATTCTATCATATCCTTTATATCTTGTACTTTTTTTAAGTGTCTTAAAATAGGAAGCTTTCCTACAAAGCCCGCAGCCTTGCTTTCGCCAACTCTTTCAAACTTGGGTTGAACCTTTGCGCGATAAAGGCGAACTAAAAGGCGTGTCAAAATGTAAACGGGAATGTAGAGAATTAAGCCCAACAGCAAGCCACCCGCAACCATTGTGTTGTAAAACTTTGTTAAACCGACAAATGGAATTTTGTCTAACATTGCATAAAAGTTTTGCAAAAAAGGAAGGGACAAAACCCAAAAGCCTAAACGCTCAATGAGAACATCCCAAAAGGGTGTTATAAAACCTAAAAAAATAAATGAAAGGAAAAACGCTCCCTTGTTCATTCTTATAAAAATGCTAAATGCAAAAAGAGCTATCCAAAGTGTGTTGTCTTTTGGCAAAATCGCAAGCATTAAACCCAAAGCGACAGCATGTGCAATATCTCCGGGATGTGCATTTCTATTTAAACTCGAAAAAAAAGAAAAAACGTGATGTAGCATTTTTCCTCCTGACTTAAGTATATATTTTTTTTAAATTTTGTCTAGTATATGAAAAATTTTGTAAAAGTAATACATTAAAAAAATGACGCCTTTTTAACTTTCATAAGACGAAGCTTTTTTGTGATTTTCTTTTTCCTTCCGCCTTTGGTTGTGGGCGGAAGGTTTGAAACTCACGATGAGCTTTTTTTGCAAAGTGGAAAACTTATCCTTAAACTAGCCTTGACTTGCTTGCGCTTAATTAAAGCCTAGTACAAGTTTACACACCAGCGTTTAACTTGCGTTCTGCTCTCATCGCTTTGAGTTTCATTGGCGTTCTACGGTTTGCTTAAGGTTAGGAATTTTTTGAAGAAAAAATTCTCGCTCGACTTTGCCAGATTTGCGTTGTAACTCACTGTTAGTTTAAAACCTCTCGCCATAATGGCGAGAATTTTTCACAAAGTAAGGACAAGTCTTACAAAAGTCAATAAAAATTAAACCAAGTTCTGATTTTATATATTTTTACACTAGAAATTTTTTTTTAATTTTGATATAATTATTTTGTAGGAAATATTTGTGGAGGCGAGTTGATGAACGAAACGATTAAAACGATTTTAGATAGGAAGAGTGTGCGAAAATTTACTGAGGATGTTGTGCCACAGGAAAAGCTTGAGCAAATTTTAGCTTGTGCGAAAGCGGCGCCTACTGCACGGAATATGCAACTTAGGCAGTTTACGGTTATTACAAACAAAGCAAAGATTCAAAAATTTGCTAAAATAATCGGTAAAGAAATAAATAATGACCAGTATCGAATTTACGATTGCGCTGTTCTTATTATTGTTTCTACCGAAGAAAGTAGTATAAATGGCGAGCTTGATTGTGCTTGTGCCTTGCAAAATATATATCTTGCAACACACGCTCTAGGTTTGGGTTCGGTTTGGATCAATCAGCTTAGAGATATTTCCTTTGTTCCCGAAATTCGAAAAGCTCTTGATGACTTTGGGCTTCCAAAAAATCATGTGGTTTGGGGAATGTCTGCTCTTGGGGTACCTGCTGAAAAACCGCCTGCAAAAGAGCGAAAAGAAAAAGTAGTGTATGTAAAATAAAGCTCAAAGCTTTTTTATTTTTTTGAAAAATTAGACTTGCAAAAAATTGTAAGTTTTTATATAATGTTGATTGGGAGTTTAAGATGTCAAAATTTGTATGCGACCTTTGTGGATATGTTTATGATAAAGATGCAGGCGTGCCTGATAAGGGCGTTGCTGCTGGCACTGATTTTTCAGCCCTTCCCGGTGACTGGAAATGTCCGATGTGTAATGGCGAAAAAAAACAATTCTACGAAGTAAAGTAATTTTTGTTATGCAATTCTAAGACCTCAGGATTTTACTTGAGGTCTTAGTTTAAAGATTTTTATGGTATTCGCTTTGAAAGTTTTGGCGTGGGCTTTATTGAGTAAAAATGAAGCGTTCTCGTATAGTCGCTTTTTGTGTGCTTTTTGTTATTGGAGCGTTGATTCTAGCTTTTGATGTTAAAGTCGCAAGCGGTTTGTCGATGTCACCGACAATAAAAGACTCTGAAGTTTTATTGATTTTTAAATTAGCTTATGGATTAAAGCTACCATTTGCAAAAAAATACCTTTTGACTTGGAATGCTCCAAAAAAACAAGATGCTGTGATTTTCCGAATTGATGGGCGAAATGTAGTCAAGCGTGTCGCTTTGGCAAGTGGTGAAAAAATAAATTGCAAAGAAATAAATAGCAATAAATACCTGCTCCTTGACGAAAAGCTTATTAAGCTAAGTGGCGAAGAGTTTCGTAATATTTGTGGTAATAGTTTTGAAACTTGGGTGCCTGAAAAAACTTTTTTAGCTTTAGGAGATAATTTAAGCCTTTCGGAAGATTCAAGACATTATGGTTTTGTTCCCGAAGAAAGTGTTTTAGGTAAGGTTTTATGCAAATAAATAATGAAAGAGATAAAAAAGAATATAAATATCGTTATTTTTTTATTTTTTTTGTTATAGCTGTTTTAGTTATCGCCCTGCTTTTTCAGTTTGGTTCTTTTATGCTCTCTGGAGATTTGCCACAAGTCCATATTGCAAAACCTGCTCGTGTTCGAGGTTCTATTTATGATAGAAACGGTTCTCTTTTGGCTCTTCAAACAAAGTTATATAATTTATCAGCAAACAAAACCCTTGTTTCTGACCATCTTTTATGTGCAGAAACCTTGTCGCCTGTGATAGGTTTAAGTGAAGACGAAATATTAAAAAAGTTTGACTCTGCCCAAACGAATTTTTTATATATCAAAAAAAAAATGACCGAAAGCGAAAAAGTTCTGGTTACTGAAGCAATAAAAAATGAAAACCTTAAGGGCTTAATGATAGAAGAAATTCTTAATCGTACATATCCTGAAAATAAACTTGCTTCTACGCTTATAGGTTTTTTGGGGGATGACGGTTATGGTTTAGCGGGGATTGAATATTCAGCACAAAATATTTTATCTCCACCTGAAAATACCGAAGGCTATACGGGACAGGGCTTTAATGTTTATCTTACAATAGATAACTCTATTCAATATATAATGCAAAAGCAAGCCGAAAAAGCTATGGAAGATTGGAAAGCTGAAAGCGTAATTTTTTTAGCTGCCAATGCTAAAACAGGAGAAATTTTAGGTTATGTTAGCGAACCCTCTCCCGACCTAAATAATTATACTGCAAGTAAACCTGAACAACTAATTGATAGACCTGCAAATTACACTTATGAACCCGGCTCCGTTTTTAAAATCTTCAGTGAGGCGGGGCTTTTGGATTTGGGCTATGCAGACGAAAATACGGTTTATCATTGTGATGGAACATATAGTTTTAGTAACAAGGCAATTAAGCCTATTACCTGTCTTGCCCCACACGGAGATGTAACAGCCGAAGGAATTATTCAACGCTCTTGCAATTGTGGAATTGCGACTATGGCGGAAAATTGTCCCAATGATGTTTTTTATAATATGCTTAAAAATTTTGGTTTTGGTAGCAAAACAGGAGTTGAATTGCCGGGTGAAAGTGCAGGAATTTTTCCACCAAGTACTACTTGGGCTACAAGAACAAAACCGACTATTGCCTTAGGTCAGGCAATAGGAGTTACAGCTTTGCAAATTTTAGAAGCAGCTACATCCTTTGCAAATGACGGAAAACGAATTTCTCTTTCAGTAATTTCTAAAATTACTGATGCTGATGAAAAGCTTCTTTATATTTACGAGCCTAGTGTTTTATCAAAACCTATTTCAGCTAAAACTGCAGAGGATATGCTTCGTTATATGAAAGCTGAAAATGGTATTGGTTGGCGAGCGGGATTAAAAGATGTTCCTATGTCAGTAAAAACAGGAACTGCGGAAATACCTGAAAAGGGTGGCTACAGCAAAACAGATTATGTAGCAAGCTGCATTGCTTTGTTTCCTTCCGATGCTCCGCAGATTATTTTGTATATGGCTGTTATAAAACCACGTGGAAAAATTTATGGCTCGGTAGTTGTTGCTCCTATTATAAGTAAAGTTGCAAGTGAAGTAATAGACCATTATGGTATGACACGAGAAGGTGCAATTAATATTCAGCATTCAGGAATTATTTCCACAAACTTAGGTGATAAAATTATTCTTGGAACAAGTATGCCCAATTTAATTGGAAAGTCGAAAAAAGAATTGCAAATGCTTTTTAATAATGAGCTTAACCAAAATATAAAAATACTAATTGAGGGTGAAGGTTATGTTGTTGAACAATTTCCAAAAGAGGGTACAAGCCTAGAAGACAATATGACAATTAAGTTAATATTAAAATAAAAATTTTACTGTTCAACTAGTGAACCGTGATTTGTTTTTATAACGCGAAGTTTTTGCGGAACACGCGTTTCCAAATCTGCCACATGCGAAATAATTCCAAGCAAGCTTAAGCTTTCAGTTTGCGTTACCAGTTCTAGGTTTCTAAATATGCGAGAAAGATTTTCAGCATCCAAAGAACCAAACCCCTCGTCTATAAAGATTGAGTTTATTTTAATACCACCAGCATTATTTGTTAAAGTGTCAGCTAATCCAAGAGCAATACAAACCGATGCAATAAAAGTTTCGCCTCCTGAAAGACTTGAAACGAATCTTGTTTTACCTGTGTGCGAGTCATAAACAACTAAATTCAAACCTGAAAATCCTTTTTTAGTTTCAGCATCTGAACTAATTTCTAAAAAATATCTATCATTTGAAATTTTTGTAAACCGTTTGTTTGCAAATGTTATAACCTGTCTAAATAAATACGAAAGTCGCCATGTATCAAATTTTATTTTTTTAGCATTAGCTCCTGAAAGCTTATCGTAAAGTTTCTTTATAGCATTTGCATTTTTTACAGCCTCATTATGACGAGAACAAAGCTCGGCGTATTGCTTGTGTAAAAGTTTTGCTTCGGATAACTTATTGCTCTCTGTAATTACATATTCATTTATTTCGTTACGCTTTTTGCTTAACTCTTCTATTTCAAGTTCAAGCTTTTCTAAATCGTACACCTTAGCATTTTTTAATTCTTCCTTTAAGCTTTTAATTTTTTGACTAGTAGCGATTTTATTTTCATTAAATCTTGAAATTTCATTTGTAAATTCTAAAATCTTTTCTTCGTCTAAATAAAAGCTCATCACTGAGTCTTGCTCTATTGAAATTTTTTTACAATCATTTTCAAAATCTAAAATTTTACTTTCTAAATCCTTAGCAAGCGAAAATAATTTTATTTCATTTTCTTGGATTTGAGTTTTTTGTTTTTCGAATTTTGTTTCGTATTCTTTTGTTTTTTCTTTGTGTGAATTTATACTTCGTTCAAGCTTTGCTTTTTCTATGCTTATTTTTTCTAACTCTATTTCCAAAGAAATTTTATTTAGCTCATCTTCGGAATTAAGACTCAGCTTTTTTACAAGCTGTTCAGTTTTTACTTTTATACTTGTTTTTATTTCGGTTAATTGTTTATCGAAACTATTAAGCTCTTCTGAATTTTCTTTCAAAGCAGATTTAATATTTTTTATTTTTTCTTCTGCAATAGATTTTTTTTCACTTGCTTGTTTTGAAGTGGTAAGATTTTTGGTAGCAAGATTAAGCTCTGTAATTAAAATTTCTTTTTTGTTTTTTATTTTTACATCATCAAGTTCTTCATTAAAATCAAATGTATTTAATTTATCTTCAAGTGTTTTAATTTCTAGCTCTAGAGTTTTAACCCTTCCATCATAAAAGCCAGAGTTTTGTAGCTCAGTATTTTTTTTAGATTTAAAACTTTCGATGCTTGCTTTTATTTTTTCTATACGCTCATCAAAAGAAGTGTCAGACACAACATCAAGCTTTGCAGGATTGGGGTGATGAAGTGAACCGCAAACAGGGCATGGAGAATTGTCCACTAAAGTTTTAACCAACTTACCTGCGATTTGTGCTTGTTCATTATTTTCTTTTTCAAGTTCTAAGTCTTTTAGTGCTTGCTCTGCATCTAAAATATTTTTTTCTATTTGGTTTAAGTTTGCATTTATTTTATTTAAGTTTATATTTGAAGCTTTAAGCGTAAGTTTTTTTTCGTTGAGAGGTTTTAAAATATCCTCAAGTTGTTTTATATTTTCTAATTCCTCTTTGGCTTTATCTACCTTTGTTGAATATTCGTTTAGCTTTTTTATTTCTTCGTTCAAAGGCTCAAGTGAATCTTCTAAGTTTTTTAATTTCGCTTCTTGAGTTTCGTAAGCTTCTTTTTGGGGCACGATTTCTTTTTCAAGTTTTGAAAAAAGTTCTTTGTCGTGAAGCAACTCTTCATACACTTGGCGAGACTGAGCGTAACGATCTTCTTGCTGAATTAAACTTTCACGCAAAGTTGTTTGTTCTTTAATTTTTTTTAAGGCAAGCTCACTTGTTAAATCATCAACAATTTTTTGCGTTTCATTTTTTTCTTTTTTCAATGTTGAAAGTTTTTCTTCAATGAGTTCCTTTTCGGTATTCAAGCTTGTAATATTTTTTTGCTTAACGATTAGCGGTGCAACCTTTTGAGCTTTTTCAACCTTGTCTTTTTTTTCGTCAATTGCTTTTTCATCAAGCATTATTTTTTTTAAGTTTTCATTTTCGATAGCAAGCTCTTTTTGTTTTAGCGCAAGAGTTTCACCTTGAGCCTTGTCTAATTTTTTTTTGTCAAGCTCGATGCTTATTTTATCATAATCTTTTTTTAAGTTTTCAATTCTTAATTGTGCATTTTCTATTTCGCTTTTATATGTAATGTCATCATAAGTTTCTTGAATCTTTTTAATTTGTTCTTCCAAATTCTTAACATCATTAGTTTTTGTCTCAGACTCTTCTTTAACTCGTTCCACAAAACTTGAAAATTTTTTTACATTAAAAATGTTTTTTAAAATTTCTACTCGCTGAGTTGAAGTTTGTTTTATAAAATCTGAAAACTCTCCCTGTGGCAAAATAATTATTTTTGAAAACTCATCGTATGAAAGTTTAATTATTGATTCTATTTTCTTATTTAGTTCTGTTTTTGTTCCTACAATTTCTTCAAAGTTTTTTCCATCTGGAGAAAAAAACAATTCGCAAGTTTCACCTTTTTTTTCTGTCGGAAGTGTGCGAACAATTCTGTAAAAATTTTTACTACTTCCTTCAGTTACACAAAAAGTAAAATCTACATAGCATTCATCATTTGTGGAAACAAAGTCCGAGCGAAAATTTTTACTCTTATCTTTTTGGAACGAAGGCGAACGAGAAAAAAAAGCATAACATATTGCATCAAGGATTGTAGTTTTGCCAGCTCCTGTGTTCCCAGCTATTAAAAAAATTCCTTTGTATATTGAAAAGTCTATTTTAACTTCGCCGTAAAAGGGTCCAATATTTTTCATAATTAAATTTATAGGTGTCATTATTCTTTGTCCTCCATTTCCCAAAAAGTTTTTGCTAAGTTTATTTCTTCGTCATTAGTTTCTTCACCAATATCACGAATAAACATTTTAAAAATATTTTCAAAATCATTTTCACTAATAATTTTTTCAACAATAAAATTATTTTTTTTATTTGACGATAAGACTTCAAAACTTTTTTGCTTTATGTGCATCGTGAGCGGAAATTTTTTTTGAAGCAATTGCATTGCGGACTCTACTGCATTGGAATTTATCAATTCAATTTGTAAATAATCTTTTGCGTAAGAATTAAATTTGTCAGTGGAAATAAATTCTGAAAACTCTCCTGACAAAATTTGTAATCGATGCAATTGCGGAATTTTTATTTTGTTTACATTGGGTAGCGAATCTTTTTCATTACAATTTATTTCAACAGCAAGTGCAAACTTTTCGTACTCGTTCGTTTTTACTTCATCAAAAGAATAAGCAAAGGGCGAACCCGAATAATACATTCTGTCAGTAATTTTCAAAAACGAATGTAGATGTCCAAGTGCAACATAATCAAAAAAATTAAAAACACTAGGTGAAACAAATTGAACTGAACCACGATACTCATCTATAATCATATTATCATTTTCGTTTTCAGAAAATTTTTCGACTTTGGAGTTTTTGTTTTCAGGTAATGTAAATAAATGTGCAAGTAAAATATTTGGCATACTAGTTTTTAATTTTTCTTTTAAGTACAAAGCAGCTTCTGTTATAATTTCAACTTGACTAAGATTAGCTTTTGTTTTTTTAGAAACTGATTGTTGTAAAAAGGGTAACATAAAAATAGCACACTCTTCATCACCTGCTTTAAAAATTATCGGCTCACTTGTTTCGTCAAAGTTTGTTTGAATAAAAATATTTTGTGTTTTTAAAATTTCACTTGCGTAAGAAAGTCTAGCACTAGAATCATGATTACCTGAAATTATAAAAACAGAGAGCTCTGGCAGGGTAGCGTGTATTTTTTCTAAAAAGCCTCCAAAAAGATTAATAGCATCTTGTGAAGGCATTGACTGTTCATAAATATCTCCAGTAATTAAAAGAGCATCAAAATTATCCTTTTGTAAAATTTCAATTATTTTTTCTAACATAAAAACTTGATCGTCATATAACGAAAACTCATATAATTTTTTTCCCAAATGTAAGTCGCCAATTTGTAAAAACTTCATATACTTTATTATACATAAAAGAAAAAAGTTTTATAGACTTTAATTATAATTTTAATTTAATCTATTGAAAAAAAAAGCAAAAAAACCTACACTAATCCTATGTTCAATATAAACGATGCTAAAAACTTAAACGTTACAGTTATGGGTTTAGGCTTAAACGGTGGTGGCTTGGCAACAGCAATTTTTTTTGCAAAGCTAGGCTCGCAAGTTACAGTAACAGATTTAAAAGACAAAAATTTTTTGCATAGCTCCATTGAAAAATTAAAACCCTTTCCGAACATTCGTTTTGTTTTAGGTCGCCATGAAGAAAAAGATTTTGTTAATGCTGATCTTGTAATAAAAAATCCCGGTGTAAAACGAAAAGGAAATAAATTTTTAAGTCTTGCAAAAAAAATAGAAACGGATATTTCTATTTTTTTACAAATTACAAACGCTCCGATTTTAGCTGTAACAGGTAGTAAGGGAAAATCGTCCACTGTGAGTGCCTTGCATTATGGTTTAGTAAAAGCGGGTTACAATTCTTTTTTAGGTGGAAACATTACCGTAAGTCCTCTTAGCTTTTATGAAAAAGTTAAAGAAGACACTCCCGTTGTTTTAGAACTTTCAAGTTTTCAATTAAATGATTTACACGAGTGCAATTTTTTTAAACCGCATATTAGTATTTTAACTCCAATTTATAACGACCATCAAAACTGGTATGATAACAATATGCAAGAATATGTTGCAGACAAAAAAGTAATTTACAAAAACCAAAACAAAAATGATTTTACAATTTGCAATGCTGAACAAAGTTGGGGTTTCGAATTTGCAAATGAAACAAAGGCAGTACTTGGTTTTTATTCGGCACGAGAAAAAAGTATTTGTGCAAAGCTACCTAAAAATGCAATGCAAGTTTTTTTTAATGAAAAGGACGAGGGCATTTTAAAAACAAGCAGATCAGAAATTTTACTTTTACCAGCAGAAACAAAAGTTATAAGCTTTCCTTTAAAACAAAATCTTTTGAACGCAGCCTTTGCAATGTATCTTTATGGAGTAAAGCCCGAACTCATTCCGAGCATAATGCAAAACTACAAAGGCTTAGAATATCGTTTGGAGCTTTTTCACGAATACGGTAATTTGCAGTTTTATGATGACACAACAGCCACCGTTCCTGAGGCAACCGTTTCGGCTTTGTCCGCTTTTGAAAATCCACGATTTGAAAAACCCATTTGGATTGGTGGAGGCACAGATAAAAACTTAGACTTTACTCAGCTTGGTATCGAAGCAAAAAAAGCAAAAGCTATTTTTTTACTTCCGGGAACAGCTACTGATTTATTAAAACTTGAGCTTAAAAAAAACGGACTTGATTATTTCGATGGTTTCGACACACTTGAAGCTTTACTTTTAGAAGTAAAAAAATATTTAAAAACAAATTCCATAAAAACACAAAATAAAAAAGTCCCCATTGTTCTTTCCCCCGGAGCGGCAAGTTTTGGTTTATTCAAAAATGAATTTGACCGCGGACAACAATTTAAGACACTGGTGAAAAGTTTGTTTTAAGCTTTTGCTTATTGTGTTGCACTCATTCAAATAATAATTAAATAAAGGCTTGAAAAAAATATTAAAATTGAGTATCATATTTCGGGAGGAGATATTATGCCTTACATTTTAGTTGGTTTTATTCTAGTTGTTTTGATCGTGGTAATATCTAATGTCCGAATCGTACCACAATCTTATGCCTTTGTTATGGAGCGACTTGGTGTATACTATGCAACATGGGAAGTTGGCTTACACGTCAAAATACCATTTATCGATAGGATTGCAAATCGAGTTACGCTCAAGGAACAGGTTTTGGATTTCGCACCGCAACCGGTTATTACAAAAGATAATGTAACAATGATGATTGACACAGTTGTTTATTTTCAAATTACAGACTCAAAGCTTTACACTTATGGAGTTGTAAATCCTATAAGTGCTGTTGAAAATTTGACGGCAACAACCTTGCGAAACATTATCGGTGATTTGGAATTGGACGACACCCTCACAAGTCGTGATTTGATAAACACAAAAATGCGAAGTATTGTAGACGAGGCAACAGACCCTTGGGGAATAAAAGTAACTCGTGTTGAAGTAAAAAATATTATTCCGCCGGACGCTATTCGTGAAGCGATGGAAAAGCAAATGCGTGCCGAGCGAGAAAGACGGGAGTCCATTTTGATTGCCGAAGGTCAAAAGCAAAGTGCGATTTTGGTTGCTGAGGGAGAAAAACAGTCAGTAATTTTGCAAGCTCAAGCGGAAAAAGAATCTGCCATTCAAAGAGCACAGGGTGAAGCCGAAGCTATTTTGGAAATCCAAAAAGCAAAGGCGGACGGTATCCGAATGTTAAGGGAGGCTCAAGCCGACGATAAAGTAATTCAGCTCCGTGGTCTCGAAGCTTTTGAAAAAATGAGCGATGGCAAGGCTACAAAAATTATCGTGCCTTCAAACATTCAAGGTTTAGCCGGATTAGCCACTTCTTTGGGTGAAGTTTTAAAAGACGACACTTCAAAAAAGTAAAATTTATTTTACATTTGTAAGACTTGGGCTTTTTTGCTAAAAACGGCGCTCCCGACACGGATGTCAGGCTAGTACATAGCAATAGCGAGTTTTTTTGCGAGCAAAAAAACTCGACCACCTTGAAAAAATATGGACATTTTTTCAAGGTGAGCTTTGGATGGGTTAGCGGTTTTAAACTAGCGAATGAGTTTTTTCGCAAATCTGGCAAACTTGGGTTAGGAATTTTTGAGCACAAAAATTCCTAACCTTAAGCGAACCATAGAACACCAATGAAACTCGCTGACAAAAAGAGCAGAATGCAAGTTAAACGCTAAAGCGTAAACTCCCACCACAAACAACGAGCAACGAACTTACTTGTATTAAAAATAAAAATATGGTATAGTTGACGCTATGAAAGTTGGTTTGGTTGTTTTGTACAAAGGGCAATTAGCAATAATTACCGAAATTAGTGAAGGGAAAATTTTTATTGAGGGGGTGGATAAAAAAACGCTTTCAAAAAAGGTGCGAGAAAAGGATGTTTTTGTTTTAAGCGAAAAACCTGTAAAAAGCTTAGATGATGTTTTAAACGCAAAACTTCCCGAAGTTGACTTTTCTATCGCTTGTGAATTTTTTCCTGAAGTTGCAAGCTTTGAAGAAATAGCCGAGCTTTTTTATGTTGATTTAAAACCCGAACAAGTTTGGAAAGCTTGGGACACAATTTCCTCTTCTCCTTATTTTGAAACAAGCGTACCACCCGCTCCCATAAAAGTACGCAGTTCCGAAGACCTTGCCAAAATAAAGGAAAAAGAAAAGGAAAAAGCCAAAGAGGCAATAATCTATAAAGAGTTTATCGCAAATGCAAAAAAGCTCTTGCAAGCTCATTCTTCAGCAAGCAAAAATACCGTTTCGCCCTTGCTTGACGATAATCGTTATTCAAAGTTTATACAAGAAATCGAACAACTTAGTTTTGGTAAAATAAAAAAATCTAAAATCCTTGTAGATTTAAAAACCAAACAAACGCAAGAAAATGCCCACGAACTTTTATTAAAGCTTAAGGTTTGGACGGATGAAAAAAATCCTTACCCGCAACGTTTTGAAGTTTCACCAAATGATGCAAAAGCGCCAATCGAAAAACCAAAACACGACAAGCCTTTTACTGACTTAACCCATCTTGTAAGTTATGCTATCGACAATCCGGGAAGCAGTGACCCCGATGATGCAATTTGTCTTGATGGGGAAACGCTTTACATTCATGTCGCCTGCCCTGCCGAAACAGTTAAACACGAAACAGTAGCGGATGAAATGGCTTGTGACAGAGGTTCAACTCTTTATTTGCCAGAGCAGGTCGGACGAATGTTAAACGAAAAGGCTATTGAGTATTTTGCACTCGGTTTGGAAGAGGAGTGCTTTGCACTCAGCTTTGCAATTTGCTTTGATGAAAACTTTGAACCTAATAATGTAGAAATTTTCCGTAGCAAAATTAAGGTTGAGCGTTTAACTTACGAGGAAGCCGAAAATCAAAAAGAAGGCAGATTAAAACCCCTTTTTGAAATTTCCCGAAAGCTTAATGCCCGTCGCATAAAAAACGGAGCAATTTCAATTTCAATGCCTGAAGTTTTTGTCAATGTAACAAAAGCCGAAACAGCAAATCAGCAAGCTCAAAGTAAAATAGAACTAGAGCCTATTAAAACTTTTGAGGCTTCAGAAATGATTCGAGAAATGATGTTGCTTGCAGGCGAAGCAGGTGCAATGTTTGCTTTTAAAAACCAAATTCCTTTTCAATATATAAGTCAAGAACAAGTTTCTCTCCCAACAAAACTTTCCGATGGCTTGGCTGGCGAATACCAAAAACGAAAATCAATGCGTTCACGAGTTGTGAGTACAGTACCTTCAAAACACTTTGCACTCGGCTTGAGTATGTACGCCCAACTTACCAGTCCCCTTCGCCGATATGCCGATTTAATTTCACAACAACAAATTTTACGGTTTATAGATGGCGAAACTTTAATTGACAGAGATGTTTTTTTAGAACGCCTTTCGCGTGCAGAAATCGGAACGGGGGCTGTGAACAGAGCATCCCGACTTTCAAGAACCCACTGGATTCTCGCTTATCTCGCCCGCAACACAGAACAAACTTTTGAAGCAACCGTTTTGGAAATCACTGGGCACAAGGCATATTGTGTAATATCAAGCCTTGCTTTTGAAACGGACATTCACATAAAAAAAGAGCGACAGCTAAACGAAACCTTTTTGGTAAAAATATCAAGCATAAACCTAGCCTTCCAAAATGTAGTTTTTGTGGAAGCTTAAAACCTTTTGATTTTTTGGTAACGAATGACATTTATCAAAGTAAGAAAACCGTATGCTCGGGCACACATTCGTGTGCCTATTTTAAGCAAACCAGAGCTACGCTCCTCGATCTTGATTTTTTTTAGCAAAGAGATAAAATATATTACAAAGGTTAAACGGAGGTTTTATGCTCTTTACACTTCAAGATGTTTCATATAAAAATATTTTAAAAAATATAAATCTTTCAATTGAGGAAAACAAAACTTCAATTATTGTCGGTGAAAGCGGAAGTGGAAAAAGCACCTTGTTAAAACTCTTGAACAAAATGATAAGTTGCACCTCTGGTAAAATTTATTACAAAGGAAAAAATATTGCCGAAATAAATTCTGTTATGTTAAGACGCGAAGTAATGATGCTTTCACAAACACCCTATATTTTTTCGGGCACTGTAAAAGACAATCTTTTAATGGCTATAAAATTTTCACAAAAAAAAGAAAGCTTGCCTGATGAAAAAACTTTGCATAAAGTTTTAGATATTGTGCTTTTAAAAAAAGATTTGTATGAAGATGCTTTAAAATTATCAGGTGGCGAAAAACAAAGATTAGCAATTGCAAGAATTTTAGTTGCAGCTCCGTCTGTTTTTATTTTGGATGAACCAACTTCAAGCCTTGATGAAAAAAACTCATTAAGCGTTATCAAAAATGTAATTGTTTATGCAAAACTTTTAAAAATGAGTTTAATAGTAGTAACACACTCAAAAGAAATTATAAACAATTACGCCGACACAATTTTTGAAATTGAAAACGGAACATTAAAATCCAGCAACTAGATGGTAGGCTCATTAAAGAGCTGAGTTTTGAAAGCTTGAATAATTTGCTTGTTATAAAACATCGCAAAAGCAAAACACTTGCCCGACATTCTTGTCGGGAAAATAAAATGTATTTGAGTAATCTTCGTAAAAGCAAATGCGTAAAAATTTATCTGAGGAAAACTCATCGGCGTACTTGTATAAGGCTTTAATTAAGCGTAAAAATCTCAAGGCTGGTTTACGGATAAGTTTTAAACTTAGCGGAAAATTTTCAACGTGAGTTAAAGACCTTCCGCTCATACCAAAAGCGGAAGGAAAAAGTTTTAAGCAAAAAAGCTTTTCTTATAAAAGTTAAATTTATAAAAGCTAGGTTCGCTTGTTAGACGAATTTATAGGAAGCTTTACTTTTTTGCCTTTTTTAAGGCTTCTTCAAAAGCCTCTGTAAATTCTTCAAGAGAGCGACTACCTATGATTATCTCCTTGTGGCTGGCTGCTAGAATCTTGCCGTTTTTGTCGACAAAGATTGTTGTAGGCCATGCGGGTACCCCCTTGAACAAAGCTTTTAAGGAATCGTTTCGCTGTAAAATTTTGTATTTACAACCTGCATCGGAAGTAAGCTTTTTCGCAGTTTCAAGGGAGTCCTGTTCGGTTGGTGTAACATCTCCAGTAATTCCGATGATATTGCAATTTTTGTCTTTGAAAGTGTCGTAAAGTTTTGCGATTTCAGGTAATTCCGCACGGCAGGGACCGCACCATGTTGCCCAAATGTTAATCATTGTAACATCGTAGTCTTTGAGAATTTTACTTGTAACTTGTTTTCCGTCAAGATCAATTGTGTCGAATTTTAGGTTTGTGATTGCGAGTAAAATATCTTCTGGCAATTTTGGTTTTGTGCAAGAAATTGTTTTGCTTGCGGGCATAACTTCCGAAAGCATTTCCTTGTAAATTGCCTGCTCTTTTTCATTCAAGTCCTTTGGGGAAAATTCTGCAAGCCCCAAAACTTGAGTGTATTCCTTTGTTTCTTTTAATACTTTTACGATGGGAAAACCCGTAATACTTTTTAAGTCTTTGCCTGCAATAGCCTTTGTTCTCAAAGCAAAAAGCCCATAAATCGGTTTCAGCAAAGGAACAACTTTTTCGTTTTCTAATTTGATGGCTTCTTCAACCGAAAGTTCCTGTTTTTGATAACGCAGATAAATTTCCTCATCAATAGCAAGGGCTTTATCGTTAGCGTAACTATAAACATAAGCCTTGAAAATCTCTGCCTCTGGTGTGTCATAAGCTTCACCAAGGTCATCAACCCAAAGGCAATCATCATACTTGTCCCAAAAAGCAGGTCTTTTAATTTTAATTCCAAGTGGCATAAAATAACGCCAACCTTCTTCTTTTTCTGCATCCGTTAATTCAAAGCTGTCATTGCTTTTTGCGGTTTCAGTTTTGCCTGCAGCAAAGACAAAACCAGCACAGAAAACACACAAGACCAACACTAAAAGTGTTCGATAAAAATTTTTCATTTGTTCCTCCTTAAGTGAACATTTAATAAATTGTAGCAAATATTTTTTTATTTGACAAGGGAAAAAAAATTTGAAAATACAGTTTTTATAAAAAATAAAATTTATTTTTAGAAGTTCGTATTAAAAATTAAACCTCTTGACTTTAATAAAGGCTTTAAGTACAATGCTCTAATGAAAAAATTGATTACTTCAGCACTGCCTTATGTGAATAATGTACCACATTTGGGAAATTTAATACAGGTTTTGTCGGCAGATGTTTTTGCTCGTTTTTGCCGTTTGAGAAAATATGATACGCTTTATATTTGTGGAACTGACGAATATGGAACAGCAACAGAAACGAAGGCACAACAAGAAGGCGTAAGTCCACGAGAATTGTGTAATCGTTTTTATGCCTTGCATGCAAAAAATTATAAATGGTTTAACATTGCCTTTGATTATTTTGGACGGACTTCGGACACTATTCATACAAAGGTTACCCAAGATATTTATTTAAAGCTTGAAGAAAATAACTTTATTGTAGAAGAAGAGTCACAACAGCTTTATTGTGAAAGTTGTATGCGTTTTTTGGCAGATCGTTTTGTGTTGGGAAAATGTCCGCATTGTGGTTATGAAGATGCTCGGGGCGACCAGTGTGAACATTGCGGAAAACTTTTAGAGCCAAACGAACTTGTAGAGCCCGCTTGTTCTGTTTGCAGAAATGCACCTAAGCCTAAAACAACCAAGCACCTTTATATCAACTTGCCTGCGATTTTGCCTATTTACAAAACTTGGCTTGAAAAAACGAGCAAGGATGGCGAATGGTCGAATAACGCTATTCAAATGACAAAAAGCTGGATACGAGATGGGCTTCATAAACGAGCAATAACGCGAGACCTTAAATGGGGAATTCCTGTTCCGAAAAAAGGTTACGAAAACAAAGTTTTTTATGTTTGGTTTGATGCTCCAATTGGCTATATTTCAATTACAAAAAAATGTGCCGAGCTAAATGGTTTTGACTGGAAAGACTGGTGGCTTGATGCAGAGGATGTGCAGCTTTTTCAGTTTATCGGGAAAGATAATATTCCTTTTCACACTGTAATTTTTCCTTCGACACTTTTGGGAACAAAACAAAATTGGACAAAACTTTTTCATATGTCCAGCACAGAATACTTAAACTATGAAAACGGAAAATTTTCTAAGTCAAAGGGAATTGGAGTTTTTGGTACGGATGCGGAAGAGTCGGGAATTCCTGCGGATATTTGGCGTTTTTATATTTTTTATAATAGACCTGAAAAATCTGACACTACTTTTACATGGAAAGATTTTCAAGAAAAAGTAAACTCAGAGCTTATTGGGAATTTGTGCAATTTAGTAAATCGAAGTTTAAGTTTTATTACTCGATACTTTGACGGGAAAACTCTTCCTGTGGATGACAGCTCTCTTTTAAAATTAAAAAATAAAAAAGTTTTGGGTGCGATAAAAAAATTACGGGAAGCTCTTGAAAAAACTAGCAAAAAAATTACGGAAGTTTTGGAATGGGCAGAATTAAAAGAAGCCTTTCAAAGTATATTCGCTCTTTCGACTGTTGCCAATAAAACCTTCCAAGAACTTGAGCCTTGGAAACTTGTAAAAGAAGAACCCTTTGAAACTCAAGTTTTTTTGTCCGAGCTTTGCTATTTTATAAAGGACCTTATGATAATGGCACATCCATATATTCCACAATATGCCGATGAAGTTGCAAGTTTTTTAGGCGTTAAGATTTGGTCGGGAAATGTTTTTGATGAGGCAAAACCTGTTTCAAAGCCAGTAAAAGGCGCACTCGCTTGGGAAGACCTTGGAAAACGATCGGGCTTAAAAAAGATAAGGGAACAAAAAATTATTTTTAAAACCTTTGACGAAAAACAAATAAAAGAATTTAAGGAGAAATATTCAGGTATGCAAAAAGATAATACAAAAACTACAGAAACAAATTCTGCAAAAAAAACAAACGAAGCAAACAACGAAACTCAAGCCAAACTTTTGCCGGCTGAAATTTTTAATCAAAACATTAGGCTGAAAGTTGCAAAGATTATCGCAATAGAAAAACATCCTGATGCGGATAGACTTTATGTCGAAAAGCTTGATGACGGCTCGGGCGAGGAAAGGACAATTGTTTCGGGGCTTGTGCCTTTTTACGAAACGGAGGAACTATTGGGCAAGCACGTAATTATTGCCGACAACCTAAAGGGGCGAAAAATGAGAGGTGTGATGTCCAACGGAATGCTTCTAGCCGCAAGTATGGAAACGGACGCAGGCGAAGTGGTCGAAGTTTTAACCGCACCTGACAGTCCACCGGGAACCGAAGTTGTTTTGGAAGGAACCGAGCCAAAAGAAAAACCCAATGAAATTTCTGCCGATACTTTTTTTTCCATCGAAATGGAAGTTAAAGATTTTGAATTTCAACTTGACGGAAAAAACTTCACCGCCTCGGGCAAAAATATAAAAAGCGAAAAAATTAAAAACGGTTCGGTCGGCTAGTTTTTTAACCTTTGTAAGACATATGTTCTTTTTCGAACAACGCTATTCCGGCACGGACGGCGGGCTGGTAATTTATATTTTAACATTTGTAAGACTTGTCCTTATTTGCGAAAAACGCTTATCCGCTCACTCTGGATGGGTGAGCGGTCATAAACTAACGATGAGCTACAACGCAAATCTGGCAACGAAAGGGTTAGGAATTTTTGACGCACAAAAATTCCTAACCTTAAGCAAGCCAGAGCTACACTCCTTGCTAGAGGTTCACTTCGTCAAAAACTCAACGCTAGAAAACACTATTTCCCTCACCACGGACGGCGAGCTAGTACAAAGCATTTAGCAAGTTTTTTTGTGAGCAAAAAAACTTGTCCACCTTGAAAAAACAAGGACATTTTTTCAAGGTGAATTTTTTTAAACTTTTTTTTCAAAGATGCATAAAAAAAATAAAATAATTAGCTATATTAGTAATAGAACAACTTATAAAAAAAAGGAGTTTTATTATGAGTTTAGACAATTTACTTGACCCAAAAACTGATTGGGTTTTTAAGTTGATGTTTACAAAAGGCGAAAAAGGAAACAAAGCCTTGATCAGTTTCCTAAATGCATTTTTGGCGGACACCTATGGCGAAATAAAAACCGCCGATGTTTTAAACACGGAAATAATCCGTGAAAGTCCAAATGCCGAAACTT
>JARGFC010000064.1:0-5871 GCA_038397925.1 Treponemataceae bacterium | reverse complement strand
TTTGAGCATTCTTTGATAATTGTTTTCTGAAATCTCGCGTGCAATGCGTCGCTCTTCTTCGGTAACTGTAAGCAATACTTCATTCGCCATATTTACTCCTTTGTTCTTTTTGCAAAGTGATTTTATCATTTCTGTTTTTGTGTCTTCTTTATAATTTGCCAAAAAGCGTATCCAATAATCTTTTGCAGTGTAGTTGTTAATATTCTTATTCATAGTGTACGCTATTTCTTTATTTAATTCAAGATAGAAAAACTCAAAGCCCGAATCTTTTGAACCTGTGGGTAGTTGGATTTTTTCAGGGACATTTTCACCGAAAACGGTAAAACTTATAGCGTAAAGCGGTTCATTGTGCTTTGGGTGCAAGCTCAAAAAGCGGGCGACTGTCTCGGATAAGTACATCGCTACACGACGAGGGTAACTACTTTGCCAAAACTGCTGCATTTCGATGTTTACGACTAGGCGATTGTCTGTTTTTACCAGTAAATCCAAACGGTAAGTTTCGGCATTTGGACTGTTGCGGATTATTTCCGTGTTTAAAACATCGGCAGTTTTTATTTCGCCGTAAGTGTCAGCCAAAAACGCATTTAGGAAACTGATTAAGGCCTTGTTTCCTTTTTCGCCTTTTGTAAACATCAACTTAAAAACCCAATCAGTTTTTGGGTCAAGTAAATTATCTAAACTCATAATAAAACTCCTTTTTTTTATAAGTTGTTCTATCACTAATAATAGTAAAAAAAAACCAAAATGCACACAAAATTTGAAAAAAAGTTTAAATTTTACCTTAAAAAATATCCATATTTTTTAAGGTGGACGATTTTTTTTCAAAGTTTACGCTCCAGCGAGGAGCGTAGCTCTGGCTTGCTTAAGCGGGAAGTTTTGATACAAAAATTCCCGCCCTCGTTGCCAGATTGGCGTTGAAACTCATTCGTTAGATTTGCGACGCCGAGTTATCCGAGAGCAGTCGTCTTAAAAAAACATCCGTGTTTTTTTAAGGTGGACGAGTTTTGAATTTTCGATTTATAATACAAGGAAAATTCAAAACTCGCAAAAGCAAAGTACTAGCCCGCCGTCCGTGGCGGGATTGGCGTTTTTCGCAAGGCACAGACAAGTCGTACAAATGTTAAAATTCAAATAGCTTGAGGTTTTCTGTTTACAAATTATTCTTATAAGCGGCAACTGCGAGTTTATCGCAAAGGTTATTAAACTGATTATTTGCGTGTCCTTTTACCCAATGCCACTCAAGTGTAAAACCTTCTTGCAAGCTGTCGAGGTGTTGCCAAAGGTCTTGGTTTTTGACGGGCTTTTTGTTTGTTGTTTTCCAGCCGTTTTTTTTCCAATTGTGTATCCAAGTGCTTATTCCTTGTTGAACATAGGATGAGTCGGTAAAAACACGCAAAGCTTTTTCCTTGTTTGCACTTTTCTTATAGGTCTCTAAACCGGAAATTACTGCCAAAAGTTCCATTCGGTTGTTGGTTGTGTTTTTTTCAAAGCCTGAATTTTGTGCTAAAATCTCGCCATCGAAAACTAAAACCCAAGCCCAGCCCCCCGGACCTGGGTTGCCCGAACAGGCACCGTCTGTATACATCTCTAAAAAATTTTTCACGGTTGATAATATAGCATAAAATACTAGTTTATGCTAGTTGTGTAATTTTAAAAACTTTGATACACTAAAACTTTTTTGAAAAAAGATAAAAAGGCTCTTTCCCTTTGTAAATTGTAAAAATGCTTAAAAAAAACTTTTATCCCCTTGACTTTTTTTATAAATGTTATATAATTATGAGACATGTTATTTAAACGCTATTGTTTATATTATTATTACTACTTTTGTAGCAGGGAGGATTATTGGCGAAAGAGAAGAAGTTACGAGTTAATGAAAGAATTCGTGTTAGAGAAGTTCGACTGATAACTGACAGTGGTGAACAATTAGGAATTGTTTCGACAGTCGAAGCCTTGGCACGGGCTAGAGATGCAGGATTGGACCTACTAGAGGTGTCACCAAATGCAAACCCGCCTGTGTGCAAGATTATTGATTATGGTAAGTATAAGTTCCAAATGGACAAAAAAGCTAGGGACGCTAAAAAGGCACAAAAAGTAATGGATTTGAAACCTATTACTATGTCGCCTGTTATTGGTGACCACGATTTGGACGTTAAAGTTAAAAACATTAAGCGTTTGCTTCTTGCTGGTAACAAGGTGAAAGCTGTAGTTCGTTTTTGGGGGCGGCATATGGCACACACTGAAATAGGCAAGGAAGTTTTGGACAAAATTTTAGAAAAATTGGATCCAGATGATTTTACGATTGAAAAGGGTGTGAGTATGGAAGGCAGGTTTATGTCTATGACTCTTGCGCCTAAGAGTAAAAAATAAGAGGTTTTTTATGGCAAAGATGAAAACTAAAAAAGCTGCAAAAAAGCGGTTTAAGCTAAGTGCAACAGGAAAAGTAAAGTACAAAAAAATGAATAAGGGACATATTATGACTAAAAAGTCCCCTAAGCGTGTTAGACAGTTGCGAAAAGCTGGATATGTTTCTGAGCATGATGCAAAAAAAATACGCAGAGACTTGTTGCCCTACGGTTAGCTTGTGTTTGTTAAAATGAACATTTTAACATAAGGTTTATTTTATTATTAGGAGTTATTATGTCAAGAGTTACAAATGGTACAGGACGCACCGATAGACGAAAAAAAATATTAAAGTTGGCGAGTGGTTTTAGAGGCAGAAGAGGTACAAACTTCAAGGCTGCAAAAGATGCCGTTCGCAAATCTTTAAAACACGCCTATGTAGGACGAAAAGACAAAAAAGGCAGAATGAGACGACTTTGGATTAGTCGAATTAACGCAGCCGTGCGTGCTGAAGGAATGTCATACTCGCGATTTATGAATGGTATGCAAAAAGCAGGAATAAATTTAAATCGTAAAGTGTTGTCAAACCTTGCAATTGAAGACCCAGAAGCTTTTAAAGCTGTTGTGGAAGCTTCAAAAAAAGCAATCGGAGCTTAAAATAAATGCTAAGTCTAGAGCAAGTTAAATTACTGGAAAAAAAAGTTGAGCACGCTATTGCGATAATTAAAAAATTAAATAAAGAATGTGATACTTTAAAATTGAGACTTATCGAAAAGGATGAGCGAATTTCAGAGCTTGAAAGTATGGTGATTACTTTTAAGGATGACCAGACTAAAATTGAAACAGGTATTAAAAATACCTTGAGTCTGCTAGACTCGCTTGAAGACTTGGCAACATTACCGAATAAGCAGGAAGGCGAAAAGCGCCCTGCTTCAACTAGTTCTGCACAAGAAGCCCAATCTCAAAAGCAAAAAGATTTGGCACAGATTTTGGGCAAACCAAGTCCTTCAAAGCAAGACAAACAGTCAGATATTTTTTAAACAATGGATTCAGGAAGACTTGATATAAATTTACTTGGAACATCTTTTTCAATTCAAGCAAACGAAAGCGATGAATACTTAAAATCAATATATTCTTATTTTGTAGATTGTGTAAGTCAGGTGGAAAGCACCGTCGGGCAGAATCTTGAGCCTATAAAAGTGGCAATTGTAGCGGGTATTTTGCTTTCGGATGAGTTAAAAAAAGAGCGTTTGTTTATTCAACAATTAAATGCAGATGAGCAGGAAAATTATCAAATAGTAGCTAGAACAAAAAAGCTTATCGAAAAATTAGACAATGTAGAAAATATTTTCAAAGATGAGAATTTGGATTGATGCGGACTCTTGTCCGAAGCGAGTTCGAGCAATTGTGGAGCGAGCAGCAAACAAGCGAAAAATTCCTTGCTTTTTTGTGGCAAACCGTAAAATTCCTGTGGGGATAAGCGAATATGTAAAAGCCATAGAAACAGAAAACACAGACCAAGCTGCTGACAACTATATTTGCCAAAATGTAAAAGAAAACGACCTTGTAATAACCCGGGATATTCCGCTTGCAAAAAAATTAGTTGACGCTAAAATAACAACTATCAATGACCGCGGAACCGAATTTACTTCAAACGATATAAATACTCGCCTTGCCGAGCGAAACTTTATGTACGAGCTGGCTAGTGCAGGAATTGCTCCTGAAAAAACTCATCGCTTAACTAAAAAAGATATTCAAAATTTTGCTGCCAACTTTGACAGAATTTTAAACGCTCGGTTTAAAAGTTGATATTTTCTGATACTAGTTTTTTTAGAACATAAACTGAATGTAAAAAAGAGTAAAACTATAACAAAGAACATCGCTATTACTTTAATATGCCACATCCCTGTGCGAAAACAGGATAGTTTTCGTCAGTCAATTATAAGGTTCGTTTTAAAATTGTATAAACAGTAAAAACAAAAGCCCGCAAGTTTCCTAGCGAGCTTTGTCCTTTTTTATTATCTAGAACTTAAGTCCAACACCCAATCGCAATACAAAGTTATTTGCAAACTGTGATTTGATACTATCGTTATCTTTACCAGTTTCTGTTAGAAAATAATTAAATGTAAGACCTTTTGCAACACCTGCAAATTTACGCTGTGAATAAATCTTTATAAAATGTAGCGAATCAGATAATGAAAGATTAAATCCTACATTAGGCATAAAATCATAGTTTAGTTCTGCCTTTAAACCTAAACCAGCCTGTACTATATTTCTGTTTTCCACTAAGCTAGTAACTCCAGAGTATCCTAATTTAGTGTACAATGAGGAATCTTCGCTTATATCTCTTTTTACATGTACATAGTTTACAGCAATACCACCACCTACAAAAAAATTTAGAGGTTTATCTTTCATTAAAGGGATACCACCACCTAAATGACCGTCAAGTATTGTCGTCCCACCAATCTTATTGTTATTTTTATAGGCATCAGGCCATGCTACAGCAATAGGGTCAAAACCATTTGTGTAAATCTTTGCTGGCAAGCCTAGAGATAATGCAAGGTAAAAGTAGCTATACTTTACATCAAGCCCTAGTGCATAGGCATTATAGATATCCGTTTGTTTTTGATCGCCTATTTCTAATTTTCCAGCACCTAAAGTTGCCTCTAACTCTTTTTGAAGATCTACTTTTAAACCACCTAGTCCATTATACTTTGTAACAATCGTGTGGTTCATATAACCGATAGGGTCAATATTTATTGAAAGCCCAATCCCCTGTGCTGAAAGAGAAACCGCAAGCAAAGCGGCTAAAAAAGTCATAGTAAATTTTTTCATAAAAACCTCCTACAGTTTTTAGTTTTATAATATAATACTAAAATATAAACATTTGTCAAGAGCAAAAATTACATTTTAAATACAATTTAAAAATACTTCAAAAACCGTTAAAATCGTAGTAAAATCAAGTTTTAAGTTAAGCGAGTTAAGCAAGTTTTATAAATTTTTGGCTAATCTTTTGTAGCTCAAAACACCTTTTTTCATTTGCTCCAAAGTTTTGCTTTTAGTTCGTTAGAATATTTTTTCGTTATTAAAAGTTTGTCCAGCTTTTATGAGGCAAAACAGTTTACGCTAAGGACTAAGGTTAGAAATTTTTTGTAAACGCTCGGTTTACAGGTATTCTGGTCAGTATTTGCTTTTTGATTTTAGAGCTCATCTATTTCAGCTTTTGAAAGACCTGTCACCTTAACAATTTTCTCAATTGGATCGCCTAATAGTTTTAACAATTTAGCTGTTTCCAACTTGTTTTTGTATGCACCCTCAGCTAAACCTTGGTCTAGTCCTTTTTGGATGCCACGTGCTTCGCCTTGGCTTAAACCTTTTTTTATTCCAAACTTTTCGCCTTCAAGTAAACCTTCCTTGCGTCCTTCTAGTTTTCCCTCAGCTAAGCCTTCTTTTCTTGCTTCTTCTCGTTCGCCTTGAACCATCAATTGATATTTATATTCTGAAAGTTCCCTAGCTATTTGTCTTTCTTCT
>JARGFC010000063.1:0-25429 GCA_038397925.1 Treponemataceae bacterium | reverse complement strand
AGTTTTGCTAGTGCAAAACGTCGCATCATTATAGTGTGTGCTTGTCGCACACGGGAATTCAGCTCTTTCGCGAACTGAGGTTCGCTCAGTCGCCGAATTTATAGGTTTGTTCTTTTCGCAAAGTGATTTTATCATTTCTGTTTTAGTGTCGTTTTTGTAGTTTGCCAAAAAGCGTATCCAATAATCTTTTGCAGTATAATTGTTTATATGCTTATTCATAGTGTACGCTATTTCTTTGTTTAATTAAAGATAGAAAAACTCAAAGCCCGAATCTTTTGAGCCTGTGGGCAGTTGAATTTTTTCAGGTACATTTTCGCCAAAAACTGTAAAACTAATAGCGTAAAGTGGCTCGTTGCGCTTTGAGTTACTTGGGAAAGCTTAAAGGGAAAAAAGCTGCAATTGTAACAGGTGGAAGTTCAATGAAACGATTAGGATTTCTTGACAAAAGCGTTGCTTTACTTAAAGAGGCTAAAATTGAATCAATTATTATTGATGGAGTAGAGCCTAATCCTTCTGTTAAAACAGTTATTGAAGGAAGTAAGAAGATGGTTGAATTCGGACCTGATTGGATTGTAGCTATTGGTGGAGGTTCTGCCTTGGATGCTGCAAAAGTAATGTGGTGTTTTTACGAACATCCTTCGATTGATTTTGCAGATATTATCACACCAGGCTCAATGCCGAGTCTTCGAAACAAGGCAAGGCTTATCTGTATTCCTTCGACAAGTGGTACAGCAAGTGAGATTACAGCTTTTTCTGTTATTACTGATACTGAAAACCATATTAAATATCCGATTGTAGCAGGCGATATGGTACCAGATATTGCACTTTTGGATCCTGCATTACCTGCATGTATGCCTCCACATATAACAGCAAATACTGGTATGGATGTTTTTGCACATGCAATTGAAGCCTTTGCATCAACAGCTGCAACATCTTTTACTGATCCATACGCGATTGAAGCGTTGAGATTGGTAATTGAGTATTTGCCACGAGCGTATGCCAATGGTAAAGATATGGAAGCCCGTAGTCATATGCACAATGCATCGACATTGGCAGGTATGGCTTTTACAAATGCTTCGCTTGGATTGGTGCATTCACTTGCACATAAAATTGGTGGAGAGTTCGGGGTTACGCACGGACTTGCAAATGCAATCTTAATGCCATATATTATTGATTTTAATCGTAAATTTTCTTCAAAATATGATTTGGCTGAAAAGAGACTAGAAGTAAAGGATATTGCCGAACTTGTGCGTAAACTGAATAAAAAACTTAATATCCCACTTAACTTCAAAGATTGTACCGAAGTTGACTTTAACGAGGCAAAATTCAAAGAAGTTTTGGATCGAATGAGTAAAAACGCACATGGAGATCCGTGTACGCTTACAAACCCGGGCAAGCCCACTGTAGCTGATGTAAAAATGATTTACGAAGCTGCTTATTACGGTAAAAAAATTGTCTAAAGATTAAAAAAAGCCTCGATATTATGTCGGGGCTTTTGATTTGAGAAACTAAAGATTTCCAGTTGTTTTTTTCATCTATTATATAGATTTTGGCGGTTCAGGTGAACCACCTTTTTTTTCACAACACGGGCAATACATTTTACAACTTACCTTTTTTCACTTTTTGCAAAAAAACACTTGACAAAAGTTTTATTTTATGCTACAATTTCTAGGTACACTAATGTACGTAGTGTGAATATTCTTAAAACAGGAGGAGAATATGAAAAAGTTAATTTCGAAATCTAAGCGAATGTGTTTAGATTGTGTTACAGCGGGGGGGGGGGGTACTAAACTACTAGTACACATTAGCCTTCTTGTTATTTTTTTGTGTTTGGGGCTTTCATGTAAGAACCCAAATAGTAGTGCAAACACAGGTGGAGATAGTGGCGGTGGAAATGACCGGCATGTTTCAAATCTATTAAGTGATACCAGCTTGAAGGTTTTAAAGCTGAATGGGATTAACCTGTACGAAGATGCTAATCGTGAAGATGATACGGGAAACTGGGTTATTGGATTAGGTGCGGTGGAAAACACAGTTGAGACAGCTTTGCTTGAAGTTGCTGGTATAAATCCTAAGCTAAAAATTAAGGTTATAGTAAATGGTAAGCCTATTAGCGATCTTGCTAAAATTCCGTTGCGTGAAGGAAATAATGGAATAAGCATTGAAATTGAAAGTGAAGATGGAACAAAAAAACGAACTATTACAATTTCACTTGTTCGTAAGGGGGGACCAGAAAAGGATACGAGTTTAGCGTGGATCGATTTTGAACACTTTAATACTACTACTAATAAAAGTATTCTGACAAAATTGGCTCCGCTTTTTAAAATAGATGGCGAAGACTTCACCTATGAACATAGCCAAAAATTATCAAATCAAAAAGGTGACGAATTTTATTTAGGCTTGTCGCCAACTGACAAGGAAGCTACAGTTAGCGTAAAATTAAACGATGGTGCCCCTATACCTGATAATAATAATTGGCGAAAACTTGATTTGAGAGATGGCGATAACAAAATTGTTGTTTCGGTAACTTCCAAAGATAAATCAAAAGAAACAAGCTATACTATAACACTTTTGAGATGGGCAAGCGATGAGGAAAACACGGAAATAGAAAAACTAGAATGGGCTAAAAATAGTGACACTAATTTTACTTCTATTAATACGTCCAACTTGGAGCCGATTATTTGTGAGGCTGATGTTTCAGAAATCAAACTGAAGGTTACAACAAAAATTCCGTCTTCAAAAGTGATAATTAGTAAACAGCACAGTGAACAACCGGATGAAAGTAGCGGACAACTAGCTGAAAAATCTTTTGATATTGACGAAGGTGACCAAATCTTTTATGTAAATATTTTGGCGAAAAGTGGCAGGTTCGAATCTTACCCTATAAAAATTATAAAAAAGCGTTCCGACACGCTTTTAAAATCTTTTAGTGTAAAGGTAGGCGATGAGCAAATTCCAGTTGACTTTAATCCTGCTGACTCTGACATTAATATTACGCTCCCAGAACCAACAGCAGCGTCTCCTTTGCAACTTGACTATGAGGCAGAAAATTCGAATGCAACAGTAGAAATACAAGATGCTGATGGAAAACCTGTTGTTTTACCTCTTAAGTCATTTACAGAAACTTTAAAGATAGTTGTGAAAGATGGTGGTGCTGAAAGAACATATTTACTTCATTTTACAAAACGACAAAAGACCGTGCCTGTTGAAATAAAGGTTTTTAGTGCGGTTGGTCAGTCGATTGTTGATGGAACTGAAATTACAGCATTTGAAAGTGAAACAGGAGAACAAAAAGGGCGTGCTGTTACCGATGCAAATGGTGCAGTTACACTGAACCTTGAAAGTGGCAAGCTTTATGATTTTGTTGCAAAAAAACGCTGTCGAGCGGGAAGTCGTGTACAGAATTATTATGTTGAAGGACGAAGTGGCGAGCAAGTGCAGATGATTCAGCGACAAGCCGCTGTTGGCGAAAAAACCGAAAGCCCAAGTGTTGTTTCCGTAAGCATAAGTTATGACGGTTCAGAAAGCTCTGCAGAAGAGTTAAAAACTGGAAGTACCATTGATGGTACGAAGTTTGGAAGTTTAACAAAACTATTCGCAAAGTTCAAACTTCCATCGAGGCTCTTTGCTGAACAACACCAAGGAGAAGGAAACTATAATGTTGCTTGTAATATTGGACTTCCTGCATCGGAGTTAAATCATATTTCGTATGGAGATTTAACAGAAATAGAACCTGATGCAGCTGGAAATTATACAGTTGTTTTGAACATCGGAAATGCAGGAATTCCAAACGGTAGTGATACTCTTTTTATAACGGCTTATGATGTTGCAGAAAACCGAGTGGATTATCGACTTAGGTTAAATTTTATTGCAAAAACTTCTTATCCTAGTGATGCAACAGGTGCTTATATAGATAATTTTTATGTGAACATCCAGAGGTTTCCTCGTCCACTTTATACTTTTAGTAATCCTAAAAACGAAGTTGGGACATTTGGCTTCCAAAATCATCAGGGATACGAAACTTCATATAGAAGTTTATTTACATTTTGGGTAAAAGATAAATATAAATACGATCTTAAAATTTCTGGATACGATCTTTATAGACGGGAATATGTTGAAGGTATGGATATTGACAAAGGCTGGAAGCTAATTACTAGAAAGCTTTATCCTGAACCGTATAGAGGTTATGTGCCACAAGCTAGCGATGGTTCTGACAAAAATATGAAAGGCAGGCATTGGGGAAACGATAGCGACAATGATTTGTACGAAAATACAATATATCAGTACAAAATTGTTGCTTTTGATGGGAAAAACCGAATTGAATCGCCTGTTGCTACAACAAAACTTTTTAAGTCCTTTAATGTGAGGCTTGTTGCTCCAGCAGAAAATGCAGTTTTAGACCACACTAAATTAGATGAGGTTGAATTTGTAACAAAGTTAAGTGATGCAAGTCTTTGGGACGCGAAACAAAGTGATTTCTTTAATTTTGGGGTTATGGTCCACGAAAAAATTAGTACCACAAACGTAGTTTATGCTGCTAAAATGCAATACCATTTTAATGCTTCCGGTGATGAGCGATTGAAAATTGCTGATAGGGATAGTAAAACCGGAACATATTATTATCGTACATTAAAAGAATTGAAAACTCTAACTGATAACGATGGCAACTACATTGTACCGGGCGATTTACAAGTTGAAGACTTAATTGACTTTGATAAAACCACCGGAAAACTAACAATCAAAAAAGCCTTTTTGGGAATAGGATATTTTAATTCATTTAACCGAAAAACTTTATCCAAAGTTTTGGAGCGAGGTGTAACCTACTTTTGGGATATGAACGATTGGGGAAACGATCCTCGTGATTGGCGAGCATCTGCTTCAGCCAGTTTTGTAAAGGAATGGGAAATACTTGACTCGAAAACCGGACAGCCCATTTTGAATCATGGAAAGTCAAGAGCAAGAGCAGGAAGCAATATTGCTGGAAGTGAAAATGCTCTTAACGGTCGTTTGCCGTTCAGTGTAAATTAATTGTAAGGAGAAGAAAAATGAAAAAACTATTATCACTTATTTTAAGTTTAGCGATTTTTATTTCGTGTAATATGTCCGTAAATGATACACCGAATAAAAAGCAAAATGCAATAAATTCTAATACTTTAGTGGAAAAAACTAAAGTAAAACATAGTGGAAGCAATGGAATAAAGCTTCCAGTCAATGATACAGGACGACAAGACATTGCAATTCGAGAATCGCATTCTATTATAAAAACGGTTGCAGCTTTTGATGGAAGTATTTTTGAAAAGTTCTTTGATGCGACTGTCGAAGGAGAAATGGATTTTTCAGACGGTTATAAATACTTTTTTGTAAAATCTAAAAATGAGTCGGCTGCTTGCGATTTACGTAAAAAGCTTGAATCAGCAGAAGGTGTGGTTTATACCCAAAGCGACTATGTTCGAACCTTGCCATCTGTGCAAGAAAAAACAAATATTGGTGGTGCCAGTATTTTAGGAATTGTGAGCGATGGTGACTTGAACAAAAATGACGACCCAATTGGCTTTCAAGAAGAGTATGCTTTAAGAATAACAAAGGCAAGAAACTGGTACGATGAAAATGGCACACCACAAGATGGTGCTTACAAAAAATACGGCTATGGTGAAAACGAAGTTGTTGTAGCAATAATTGACACTGGCTTAAATCAACTACATAAAGATTTTGACGGTGTGTTGCTTTATGGAAAGTCTGCTTTTGATACAGATGGAATTACTGAAGGCAAATTGCGAGTTGTTGGTGGAAGCGAAAATTTTGACAAAGGTTCAGGACATGGTACTCATTGTTCTGGGACAATTTGTGCAAAAGGTGAAAACGGGAAAGGCATAGCTGGTGTTGCTTTTAAAAACACAAAGCTCATTTCATACAAAGGTTTGAGTGACAAGGGAAGTGGCTCTTGGCAGGCGATTTATGGCGGACTCGGCGATCTTGCCGAAATTGTAACAATACTCAGAAAAGATCCAAATACTCGAACACCAGCCGAAAAGGCAAAAATTCCTACAAGTGTTCCGAACGATTTTCAGATAAATCAAAAAACAGTTCCTGTAAATATGAGCTTGGGCGGTGGAAGTATGGATCCGTTTTCTGTAGAAATGATAAACAAGGCTTTGGCTGCAGGCGTGCTTCCTGTAATTGCTATGGGGAATGAAGGACGCACAATTACCGCAAGCCCTGCAATTATTTCGGGCGTCTGCTCGGTTGGTGCAACCACTGCTTATGACACAAAGGCGAACTTTAGCGACTCTGGAACTTGGATTAACATTTGTGCACCCGGACACAATATAATTTCTACAGGTAATTTCGGTCCCGACACTTACCAATATATGAGTGGCACAAGTATGGCAACTCCATTTATAACAGGTGTTTTTACATACTTGCTTTCATTTACTGAAGCACGAAATTTGAGTCCCTATCAGTTGATTACTTTATTAGAAAAAACTGCCGACAAAATTTCTTCGTCTAATGAAGCAGACTTTAAATATGATTCATCAGGCTATTCAAAGTATTATGGATATGGTCGGGTTAATGTTTTGAAGGCAGTCGAATATTTGAAAACGAAAAAGATTCCAGCAGAAAATGAACGCTACTCAGAAAATCCTGTAACTTTTGTTGTAAACAACACAGCTAGTGGTAGTACTGAACCATTAAGTGGTCAAAAAGTTTATGTTTATGAAACAAATAGTAATATTTGTACGGCAGTTGGAATTACAGATGCTGAAGGAAAAGTATTTTTTTGGGGCTTAAAGTCTGGAGTAAAGTATGTTGCTAAAATCTTATTTTTCGAAGAATTAAAAGAAATTGGATTTACGCCTAACTCTGGCTCGGGCGAATACACTTTCGAATTTACCAAAAACTTATGCTTTATTAGTACTTGCGAAAATCGTGCTTACGATGAAGCGTATGAACCATACAAACTTGCTGGTTTAACAAAACCTTGGCTCAATGTTATATTGCTTGACAAGGACAAAAACGAAATAGCCTATGCAGGTGGGTTTTACCCCAAACTTGTTGCCGAAGTTGAACCAGGAGACGAGTATTATGTTGTAGTTGTTGCATGGGCGACAAATAACGCAAACTATGAAGGCGGAAACTACGGTCTTTATATTGGGCGTGAATATATGGACGGCATTCGTGTTACTGATAACGGTCGTACTAATCCACTCGATAATGACACGCATGAAGATAATAATACTTTTGATGAAGCCGACAAAAAATTTTCTGATATGCAGAATGTGGCTCCTAATGGTTATTGGGAACTTGAAATACCCGGCAACTTAGTTTCAACTCCAAAGGAGGAAAATGATTTTTCGAACAGTGGTGATGTTGATATTTATAAGTTTATAATACCGTAATTTTTTTACCCTCACTTTTTAGTGGGGGTTTTTAATCATTGCGAAAATTTTTGACTGGTTTATTTCCTTGGCAAAAACCTCCGTGTTTTTTGGAAGGTGACGTGGTGGATCCATTACAACGCTTTGTAATAGTCCACCGTCTGTGGCGAGGGCAGGCTTTTTGTAAGGCACGGTTGTCTTATTAGAGTAGACACCTATATTTAATTTTGTTTTTCCAAAACGTGCAAATATTCGATTGTAGTATCAGCTTTGTTAAATCTTTTTGAGTCGGCTTTAAATCGCTGGTATTCCGTTTTGACTAAATCGTAATGCCCGTATTTTGACATTATGTTTTTTATCTCCTCTACACTCATCAATCCTTCGTTGTTATAAGAAAGAAAAATATACTTAAACTTTGCATTTTTTATTAAATCTTCAAATTCATTTTTTACTGTCAAAATGGAGCAATACTTTGACTTATAATAATCGGGCAAACCTGTTTTTCCTTTTGGAATAAATTGCTTGTATTCGGCAATTGTATTTAGAATGTGGTAGTTCGCTCCGTATTGCCGAGCATTGTATGGTGGGTCTAAATACAAAATATCTCCTTCGATTTTTTTTATTAAATGGTTTGCATCTTTTTGAAAAACCGAATGTTTATTTTCATTTAGTTCATATTCCGCAGGTTCAACTATTAGTTCTTTTTGTGCTGATGGTTTTAATTTTTTTAAGTATGCTCCATAAACGGAAGCTGTGTTAGCAACCTTATCAGCACTTTCGAGAAGACTGCAAAGTAAAAAGTAGTACAAAGAATCGTCGATTGTTTTATTTGCTTTCCATTGAGCTATCTTAAGTCTTATAGTGTCAATTTTTTTTCCGTTTGCATCTGAAAAATATTGTCGTTCTCCACTTCCCCCAATACAGTAATTGCGATAAATAAATCCGTCCGTCACAGGCTCCAAGCTGTTTAATTCATCGATAAAACTTTTTTTGTTTTTTATTTCTGTATGGTTTTCTATATAATTTTTGTTTAAAACAAAACTATAGTATTCAATATCGTTAGCAATAAGTTTTTTAACACTAGTTTTAAAAGTGCGACCAACAATTCCCGTTCCTGCAAAAATATCACAAAAGATTTTATCCGACAAATCACCACCACAAACTGCTTTTATTGTAGTGGGTAGAAAGTCTTGACAAAGTTTTAATTTTGAGCCTATGTAGTTCATAATTGATAACTCTCTTCTGTAAATATAATTTGATTATTTGAAATCGTGTACTCAATATATTTCAACGGTAAAACTCCTTTTCTTTTGTTAAACTTGTTGAAGTTTTCTTTTAATTCGTTTGATAACGCAACTTCCTTTTTGCATATTAAAACCGGTTGAATAATACTTATTCGATTTGGAATATAATATTGTTCAATCCAGTCTATATATCTTGTTAGCTGTCGTGTGTTATCTAAATGAGCTGGGACGGTTTTAAGTTCTATCGGATAAAGAAAGCGTTTAGTCGCTGTTTCCTCTGCGGACAACATAACATCAATCCTTTGCATTCCAACACCGCATGAAACTTAGTTCCCTAACCACTCTATTTTTTTATTACTTAGCTCTAAAGCCTCGTCAAGACTTTTATTTATTCCTAGTCCTAAAGTTTGCATTATATACATTTGAAGATGAGCTTCATGAGATTTATTTCCCCCGTATTTTTTTATAAGACGTGGCAATATATTTATCTTTTCAATTCTCCCTGTATACTTTTTTATTTGCTTTGTTTGTACAATTTGATGAGCTCTTGAATCATAACTTAAACCACAATTGCTGTATTTTAATTCTTTATTATTATTTTCGCTTCTGATCAAACTTATCAATCTATCTGCTTCATAAATAGTAACCATTGTGTTACCACGGTTGCCTTTTAATTTTCTGTATATTAAACTCCAAAGCATTTGATAAGGCGAAAAAATATTTTTTATTTCATCAAGTGCCGACCATTCGGTAACACCTTTTGAATAAACTTCATAAGGTTTTATTTGTAATCTGAAAGTTAACGACTTACCAAGTCTGTCATAAAGAAACTGCTTTGCATCAAAATTATCCAAAAATATTCCGTCCGACACTGCTTGAAAAACACCAAAAAACATTCCTTCATGTATACCATTCCGTGCTTGCAAATAAAATAGTATCAAATCATTTTTTCGTATTCTACAACCATCAGCCATCATTGAGACTAAACTATTTTCTGTAGAATGATGTAGTTTAGTATTTTTTGAATTGTTAAAATCGATAGTCCTTTCACCTGAACCAGTTCCTGCAAACATATATTCTAAGTGATACTGAAAAGTATTATCATCTACTATAAAAACATGTGTTGTCATTCTTTTTTGTCCTTTAATTTTTTGTGTTCATCTAATTTTATTGATAGGTCCAGAAATAATTCTATTTGTTCTTTTGTTGGTGGTTTAAAACTCTTTCTTAAATACAAATATATACTCATGTTTAAATAAATAATAGTCGCTATGAAAAGCTCGGTATTTCCAAATTCCTTGCGAGGTCAACTTCCCTCTATTTCCTTCAATATTTTTTACAATTATCCCTTTCATTTTAACTTTGAAGTTTTGTTTAATTGCATTCATAACATAAAACCCGAGAGGCACAACTTCACTTTTTTTGTAAACATCTCCCATTACAATTGCAAAATACTTACCCTTTTGAAGAAAGCTTAAACCATTTTTCATAGCTGTTGTTAGTTTTTCAGTAAACTCCTGTGTATCGCTAATATGCGAAAGGTCTTCTTTTTTTTCGGTAAACTTTACAATATCCATATACGGTGGATGAGCAAGTAAAAAATCAGCTCCATCAACACCAATATTTTTAAGGCTCGTTTCCATTGCCAAATGCATATCTTCTGTATTACAAACATCGCAATTATTTAAAATAAAACGAATATTTTTTGTATCAAGCATTTTATTTTTTACTCGTGAAAGTTCCTCATCATTTATATCAAAACCGATATAATTTCTTTTTAGCTTTTCACATTCGTAAAGTGTTGTACCACTGCCTGTAAAAAGTTCAAGTACCGTATCGTTTTCGTGTGTGTAGCGACGAATTAATTGATTTGGAATTTGCGGAATAAAATTACCGTGATAATTGTTTTCGTGTTTTCCTGTAGAATCTCTTTTGTCAATTAACCACAAACTATTTAAGTTAAGATTACTTGTTTTCCAATCTTTTTCATCGTTCAACATTCTCACTAAATGATATAACAAAAGTCAAAAAAAATCAATGGCTAATTTTGGCTTACCGATTATGTCCTCGCCATCGATCATACAAACTAAGATCGTCAACGAAAGTTTGTTTTTGAAGGTTGGCGTGTGGGTCGTTTTTTCCATACAGGTTCAAAGTTTCCTCATAGGCATCTAGCATTGTTTGATTTACCCTGTCCCAAGAAAACTGCTTGGCGAACTTTCGTCCGTTTTTAACTATCTTTTCTATTAGTTGAGCGTCCTCAAGTTTTTTAATGCAGTTATCAAGAGAGCTAGGATTTTCCTTTTGATAAATCAAACCGTTTTCGCCATCGCTTATCTGCTCCACTGTGGGAGGACTATCCGTGGCGATAACGGGAATACTTGAAGCCATTGCTTCGGTTAAAACAAGACCGAGCGTTTCACTTGTCGATGGGAAAATAAAAGCATCAGCACTCGCAAAAGCTTGTGCAAGTTTTTCGCCTTTTAAAAATCCTGTAAACACAGTTGGAGTACCTGCAAACTTTTCTCTTAACTCTTCTTCAAGTGGACCGCCCCCGACAATTGCTAAACGCAAGTTTTGATTTCCTTTGATAAGAGGGAGCAAGCTTTCTACATCTTTTTCTGGTGCTAGTCGCCCAACAAAAATCAAAAGCTTTTTTTCCACTTCGCCTCCGCTTAAAAAGTTTCTCATTTCAGAATTTTTAAACTTAGAACTTCGCATATTTTCGTCCAAGCCAATTGGCAAAACTCTAACATTGTGAATCCCCTTTGATTCTAACAAACGCTTCATCGCCTTTGATGTTGTAAAATTAATTGGTGCTGAATTATGAAGGTGACGCAAATACCACCAACAAAGAGGTTTCAAAAGTCCAAAGTGGTAAACGTCAAGATAATCAGGAACATTTGTATGATAGCTACATATTAGCGGAATGGAAAGTTTTTTTGCATAATGAACTGCCGTAGCTGCCAAGCTAACTGGATTGAAAGCGTGAACAATGTCGGGCTTAAAAAATCGCAAACAAGCTTCAACCTGCTTTGTTGGCAGACTCCAAGCTCGCTCCTTGTAAAAAGCAAATTTTCTTGCAGGCATCGGGAAAATTCTCGCTCCACCATAATCCAAAGGAACGCCTTCAATATGCGGACAAATTATTCCCACATTATGCCCTCGACTTGATAAATACTTTGCTGCATAAGTGAGCCTTGTAACAACACCATCGGTTGATGGAATAAAGGTTTCTGTGGCAATCATTATTCGCATTTTTTACTCCTCGCACGCGAGCTTTCAATTTTTAATAAAATATTATAGTATAAGTTTATAAACCTTGAGTAAACTATTTGTAAAACTTGTGTAAAACTTTTGAATATAAAAATTGCAAAGTTAGTCAACAATTTGTATAAAAGCTAAATGTCCGAAATTAAAAAGAAAATTAGTTTACGAAAATTATTCGCAATCTTGAAAGCTCTTTGCTACCTTCTTGCTAATATCAACAAAATCCTGAACAGCCAAAGTTTCTGCTCGTCTCCTTTGCATTTCTAAAGATAAAATTTTATCAATAAGCTCAGGGACATCGATTGTGTATGATTTTTCTTTTAAGTTTTTTTTAAGCCAAACTTGCAAATTATTCTTGAGCGTTTTTCGTCTAGCGGCAAAAAGCCCCTTAACTAAACTAAAAAAAAGCTTTTCACGCCCTGCAATTTGGCTTGTGTATTTTTCGGTTTTAGTTAATCGAATTGCTTTTGAAAGTACATTAGGCTGTGGAAAAAAACAAGACGCCCCTATTGTTTGAATACTCGTAGTTTCATAAAATGCTTGTACCAAAACAGAAGTCGCTGAATAGTCTCCACCAACACTTGCACAAAAACGGTCAGCAACCTCCTTTTGCACTGTAACCAAACAGTCGTCAAAAATAACTCCTTTTTCAATTGTATCTAAAATCAAGGTTGCTGCAATATTATACGGAAGGTTGCCAAAAAAAACATCTGGCTTTTTTATAAGTACTTCTCTCTGCCAAGTTTTTAAAACATCACCTTCTACAAGTTTAAAATTTTTATAGTTATTAAAAATCTCATACAAAATTTTAATAAAGCCCCTATCAATTTCAAAAGCAACGACCTCAGCCCCTGTTTGCAAAAGCAAGCTCGTCATACTTCCAAGCCCAGGACCAATTTCCCAAACTGTTTTTTTAGAATCAAGGTTCAAAATGTCCACAAGTTTATTGCGAATGTTTTCATCAATTAAAAAATTTTGTCCAAACTTTTTTTGCATATGTAAGCCATGTGCATCTAAAATTGCTTTTAGCTTTGCAGATGAATTATAAATTGAAGTTTCCAAGTTTTGCCCTTCCCGTTAAAATTTTATTTTGAAAATAAATACATACTAAACCAAGCATTATTGGTACTATGACATATAACATTGCAGTAAAAATATCATCTATTAAAAATGTAAAAAAACCTGCAAAAAAATTTACAATAAACATAATTATATCATAAAACCAATTTAATACTATACCAAATATTTGTGCAAAGTTCCATACCAGCATTGAAGCAAAAACAAAACTCAAACCCATAATCAAAAACCAGCCGATAAGAGGACTTACAATAGAACTTGAAAGTAAACCGATTAGCGTAACTCGCTTAATTGTAAAAGCAATTATCGGGAGTGTAAAAGCTTGAGCACCAAATGAAGCAGAAAAGGATGTTAGTATTCCGTCGGGAACTTTGCCCTGTCCAATTGTGTTTAATGCTTCACCAAAAGTTAAAATCCCTGCGAGTGCACCATACGAAAGTAAAAAACTCAAAACAATTGCCTCGTACGGCTTGACGAGCAAATGAATTAAAAACATAAAATTCATTGCACTAAAAACACTAATTCTTACTCCCAAAATTTTTCCGATAATTAAAATTAAAGCCATTCCCAAAGCTCTATTTAACGAAGGTGCGGCTCCTGCAAACCAAACAAAAATACAAATTGCTAATATCGAAATTAAGCTATTAAGTCGCGTTCCAAAAATTTTTGAAAGAAGTTTTTCACTTGAGCCGCTAACAATCGAAACGTGCATTCCTGAAAGAGCTAAAACGTGAGCAAGCCCACAACTTATAAACGCATTGTTTACTTCGCTTGCTAAAAAGTTTTTATCAGCTGAGATTAGTGCAAGTAACAAGGCGCCTGCATTCCCCCAAGAAAAAAGCAAACGCATTAGTTTAAACCTGAGTATTCCACGAATTCGAGAAACTTCCGAATTCCAACTAATAAATTTAGGCACTGAAGTTTCTGCAAAAAACACATCCATATCATCTTTGTTATTTACATAATTACCTTTCGCTTCCAAGATAACTCCGCTAGCAAAAACTCGACAAGGGGTGTCTGTATTTCCTGCTTTATCGTGAAACACATTGCCCGAAACCCCTTCCTCCTTAACAAGAGAAATCCCTCCTGATAAGTTTTGCTCAATTATTGCTTTAGGGAAAAAAATCTTTACATTCCCTTTTGCAGAAAAAGCGTTCCCATTTTTGTCCTGCACTTCCAAAAGTTTAGCATCAAATGCATAAAACTTTGAAGCGGGTTTAGGTTCGCTACGCAACTCAAGCTTAACTTTTTTTGCATACTTCAAATCTAAAAGTGAAACAGGCGTTCGAATAAAACTAGCAAGTTTAGCCAAAGCAAAAAATGCAACAAAACTTCCAACCGCTGAAAACAAAAGCAGACGCTTTAGTTTTTGCAACCTTGCAAAAAAAGCTCCTATTAAAAATCCTAGGCAAAGCACAAAAATAAGCAGCAAAGGAAGCTGCATTAAATAAGAGCAATAAAAAATTACGCAAGCGGTCACCCCAATAAAAATTGCAGGCACAACAGGTTTTTTCAAAAAATCATTTTTCATTATTTTAACCTCACGATAAAATTTGGGAAAACATTTGAATTTGTAATTTCCAAAAATTTCCCATATACAATATAGCTTTTTTTTTCAAAAAAAAGCACGCAAGTCCGAAAAAAAGTTTTATTTTTTTATAAAAAAGAATAATATTTGTACAACTTGTCCTTACTTGCGAAAATCGCTTATCCGCTCACTTTGGATGGGTGAGCGGTTGGCAAACTATCAGTGAGCTAAAACGCAAAACTGGCAAAGTTGGGACAAGAATTTTTGACAGAAAAAATTCTTGTCCGTAAGCAAACCAGAGCTACGCTCCTCGCTGGAGCGTAAGTTTCGTAAAAAACAGGAGCGTTTTTATTAAGTGTTAACTGCCTAGTAAACAAAACACTTGAAAAATAATAAAAGAAAAAAATTGTCCTCTTGACGATTTTTTATAAATCCTTAAAATGACAGATGTGTGGGACTTGTTTTGCAAGCTCACATAAATTAAAACACTTTGTATTTAAGGAATGCATTTATGAACGAAGTACACACGGTTGTTTTAAATGATCCCATCACTCTTGCTACTATTTGCGGGGCAAATGACAAAAATCTAGACTTTTTTGAAGATTACTATGGAGTGCCTGTTGTTGCACGAGGTAACGAAATTATTTTAATGAGTGGCGATAGAAAGCTTTGCGAGCATTTTGAAAGCCTTATTGAAACTATCACTCGTTCACCGGAATTTCGCTCTACGATGCCCGATGAATTTATAGCTTCTACTTTCAAAACCCTGTCCGACACCAATGGCACAAAATCGAATGTGGAAGGTATTCACATACCTCGTACCAATAAAACCGTCTATCCCAAAAACCTCCATCAAGCGGAATTTATTTCTGCTATTAAGAGTCACGATTTGGTTTTTGGAATAGGTCCAGCGGGTACGGGAAAAACCTACATCGCTACCGCAATGGCGTTACAGCTTTTGTTGGAGCACAAGGTCGACAAAATAGTTTTAACTCGACCGGTTGTTGAAGCGGGTGAAAGCTTAGGTTTTTTGCCCGGTGATCTTATCCAAAAGATAACTCCCTACCTTCGTCCGCTTTACGACATTATTGAGCATTTGTTGCCTCCTACTCTCTTTCGGCGTTTAGAAACAGACGGACTTTTTGAAGTCGCTCCGTTGGCGTATATGAGAGGGCGAACTCTTTTTAATTCGGTGGTTATTTTAGATGAAGCACAAAATACAACAGCCGAACAAATGAAGATGTTTTTAACTAGGTTAGGTAATAATTCTAAAATGATAATCACCGGCGATCCCGGTCAGTCTGACATTGATAATAAGAAAAAATCAGGGCTAAAACATGCCGTTTCAATTCTTGAAAAGATTTCTGAAATCAAGATCGTCAAGTTTACCACAAAAGATGTTGTTCGCCATACCCTTGTTCAAAAAATAATAAAGGCGTACGAAAAAAGCGAAAAAAAGTAGGCTTTGAAATTTTGTTTGAGTTTTGAAAAATAAGGGCTTTATTTGTGTTTTTGGGCATTCAGTGAACATCTACACGACTTTAGAACTAAGGTCTGGCTATTTATATCGGGCAGTTTTTCGACAAATAAAACAGTTTTGTTACGGTTAAAATTTTTTCCAGTGCATAAATGCCAACATTTGTGTAAAGCTTCTTTTCCCGTTAAAGTTTTCTCTGCGATTTGAACCAAAAGCAAAGTCGTCCCTTGTTTCGGTTTTTAATTTAGGCAAAAATCCTCTTTCAACTAACTCTGCAAATTTTGTGCAGGAAGTGCAAAGCTCCATATCGAAAATATTTTCTTTAGGGACACCTGCTTTTAAAAGCAAGCTTATATTCGCTTGGGCAAGGCTCAATGAATAATGCCAAGGGCTCAACTGGAAAAGTTTTTTCGGTAAAAGTCGGACGGAGTTTTTTTCTATGGAACGGAAAAAATTTGCACGCTTTCGGTCTACATTGTAACAACAGTCCCGAATGTGTGGACCCAAAATAAAATAAATTTCGCTTGGCTTTGAACCGAAGTTTTTAGCTAAAAGTGAAATAGCTTCCAAACTAATGCCTGTCCCCTTCCAGCCCGAATGCAAGACACCAAAGGCTTTAGCATTTTTGTCGTACAAAAAAATCGGCATACAATCAGCTACCAAAACCGCAGGAACAAAATTCTCATTTGTAGTAATAATACCGTCCGCCTCAGTTTCTGTCGAAAAGCTATTTTTACTTTCAAAAAACAAAACTCGCTTGCTGTGAACTTGAACAGCGGAAATCGCTAGCTCGTTCGGAATTTGCAGTTTTTGAAAAAGCCGATAACGGTTTTCAGATTTAGCTCTCGGGTTTTCGCGTCTCATATTGCCTGCAGGCAAAAGCGAAATATAGCAAGTGGGGAAAAAATCTCCTTCGCCCAAAGTTTTAAAATCCTCGCCAAAGATTTCTTTAAATTCAAAACTTATAGAATTCATTTTTCAATTTTGTCCAAGCTTTCTAAAATTGTTAATATTTTAGAAGTTTGTCTGAAAACCTTGTTTAATTGTTCTATGTATTCCTCGGTTCTGTTTCCGTTTATTTTATCTAAGTTTGTCAAGGTCGCATAAAGTCCTTTTCGATTAGCCGAAAGAATACCTGTAAGCAAGGCGTAAAGAGAGCGGAAAATTTTTATACAGTTGGAATGCAATTGTCGGGAATTACTTTCAATACTTTTGAAAATTGTGTCAAGCTGCTTTTTAAAAGTTAATCCTACAAGCTTTTCTTTTTTTAAATTTGCAAAACTTAAGCCAAGTTCACCTTCAGGAGAAAACATATTTTCAAAAGAAAGCAAAAAATCAGAAAATTGTTTTAGCTCGGCAAAAGTTTCGTTGAACTCAGCCTGATTTTCTTTTTTGACAAACTTTCCATTTTTAAAAATAACATTTAGAACTTCAATAAAATTAGGCACAAGATGTTTAAAAAGAGTTTTCATAAATTCTATGCTAAGTTGTTTTTTGAATTTATGCTTAAGCCTAATTTCTTCCCAAGGTTGAAAAGCCAAAGGTAAAATCTCATCTACTTCCAAAGTAGAAAGCATATCCTCAACAAGTTTTGTTTTTTCTTGTTCTTGTACAAAACTATCCCATTTTTTGCTCAAGCGTTCTTTCCAAGCGTGCTTAAAAAATATATACCAATCTTCACCCGCTTCAAACTTTGTAGGGCACCAAGAAATATCTCTAGCAACATACCGCAAAATTTGTGTTAATGGAATTATTGAAATAAACTGATCTATCGCCTTTAATGCACTAATCGCTTCTTCTTTAAATTTTTGAGATTGAATTTCAAGCTCTTCAGAATTGATAGCAATATTTTCCTCGTTATAAAGTAAAAAAAGCGTTTGAAGTACTTCATCAGGAATTTTGCGAGCAGAATTCAACACAGAAGCTAAAACTTGCATTTCAGATAAAATCGATGAAGCAACGCAGACTAATGTTTCGCCTGCACCTGTAAACTGCAACAAGGCTTTATCCACAGAAGCATCACAAAGATTTTTTATCCACTCAATAGCCTTAGCAGAATTATAAAGTTCTGTTTTTTGCGACTCGCTAAGCTGGTTCAAAATAGTATCAACATCACGAGAATATTTTGCACGAGTATTTACAACAGAATCCTCGCTTACCGAATAAGAAGTTGGGTCAGTTTTTTTCAAAAGAGCTTCATATATTTTCGGTGCGATAAATGAAGATATAATTATATAAAATTGTCCTTTTTCCGAATCATAAGCTTGCAAAAGCCCTGAAAAAAAGAGTTGAGTTCGTCGAAGTTCTTTTAAACTTTGATAAAACTTACTTGTAAACGTGTTTGTTGGGGGCGAATAAAAATCCCGTGCAATCCTCTTCAATTCTCCTGCCAGCTGTCGCAAAAGATAGTCGTTATGCACCGCCTGAACACTTTTAGACTTAAAAAAGGCAACAATGTACAAAAAAATTCGAAGAAAAAACGGCTCACTCGAAATACTAGACCGTTCAGTCAGATTTTTGGAAAAGCCCGATGTAAGCTTATTTTCAACATTATCAAAATCATAACTTGTAGCATCTACACTTTTGCGAATGCTATCTAGCATTGTCCGTGCTTCATCAGTCGAAAGTTTTTTTACAAGTTCATCAAAAGTCGATTCTTTATATTCCATCACACACCAAGACATTAATCTACAGTCCCTACGGGAGTTGAACCCGTCTTTCAAGATTGAGAATCTTATGTCCTAACCGATAGACGAAGGGACCATATTCCCCGGGGAGGACTCGAACCCCCACAGGCAGAACCAGAATCTGCAGTGCTACCATTACACAACCAGGGAAAGCATATAATTATATCAAAAACCCAAGTTTTAGTCAATACTTAAATTTTAAGATTCTAATTTTTATTTCCCTGTTCGTAAGACATAAAAATAAAGCGAGAAATAAATTGCTAGTGCAACACACAAAAATCAAACGAAAGTTTTCAGTTTGCAAATCTAGACCAGCAAGTTTTGCTTATATCAATTTAATCTTTTTTTAGGAAGTTTTTTTTCCTTGTTGTGTTTTTCAATAAACCCAAGCCAAGTGTCAAAACCATTTTCATCGGTTTTTAAAATCTTAAAACCGAAAACTGAACTAGAATTTTTTGTATCGCTCCATCGTAAATCGACAGTCAAGCTAAAACCATCATTTGACGCTATTTGCTTGGTCGACAAATGTGGCGGTAAAACATTCAGCACATACTCATTATGTTTCTTAAAAGAATTAAAAGCTCGCTCGGATGAAACTTGTAATCTACACCCTCCCTTACTGACATTTTGCATAGTAAAAGACAGTAAAGGCTCGCCTTCAACATAACAAGGAACCAAGACTTCATATCTCTTTGATGCTCTTCTCTCAACAAAAATTTTACAGTTTTTCATTTTATTTATACTCTATTAATTAAACTATATTCTACCAATAAAAATAAAATTTGTCAAGTCTTTTCAATAAAAATAATTCTAAAAATTTAACAAAATAAGAAAAGCGTATTTTAGGTCGCACTCTCGTGCGACTACATATTGGGAGGCAAAGCACAAAGTTTACGCATCACCGTTTTCATCTTTAAAAACACGGACATTTTTTTCTCTCGTCACGGACGGCGGGATAGAATAAAGCACCAGCGATGTTTTGTAACACACACTTTTGCCAAGTTGCAAAACCTGTCCACTTTAGAAAAACATCCGTGTTTTTCTAAGGTGAGCGTTAGGGATAGTAGGGGAAAATTTTGTGTTTTTCAAAACACAAAATTTTGTACACGAACGCACGATATTTTAGTGCGTTTGTACCGACAGCCCCGAATAGCCCGACCCGAACGATAGTGAGGGGAACGCCCAGAAATACAATGTGCTTAAAATTTAATATAAACTATGCGGTTTTTTAGAAAAATTGCTTAAAAAAGTTTTCACCACTTGACAAACTAGCTAAAATTTTATAAAATCTTGCCGATAAGTTTGGAGTAAGTAGCTTTAAAAAGACTTGTTACAGGGCGTTCTTTTTTTAGTTGTTACTTTACAAAAAATTAATTTTATTCTGGCGAACAGAAAAAAGGAGTTTTTGATGAAACAAGGCAGTTTTATGTTTGCATGCTTTGTCATGGTGTCGGCTTTTTGTGTTTTGCCTGCTGAAGCGCAGGATTACAATAAAAGCTATCAAACATATATAGTTGACACTTTTGACCAAAGTAAAGAAGTTGAATGGACTTGGGAAGTTCACGCAAGTAAGTTTGTGGCAGAAGGCTATCCTAAGTTACAAAATTTTGAAGGTATGCCCCAAGCTCTTAGGGTTATGTATCCTGATACCGAAGACGGAAGTAGAGGGTATTTGGGTGTTCAAACTAAGTTTAACCGAATGGGTGATAACTGGTTCGATTTAATTCCAACCATTGATGGAGAGCCTTACGAAATTCCTTTTAAAGGAGAGGTTGCAAGGCTTGACTTCTGGGTCTGGGGAGCTGATTATTATTATCAACTTGAGGTCCTAGTCCGTGATGCCGAAGGTAGAGTTCACACTCTTCCAATTGGCTGGCTCAATTTTAAAGGCTGGAAAAACATGGGTGTTAAGATTCCAACACACATCAAGCAGAGCACACGATATCTTGATGATTCAGGGTTTTCTTTAGTTTGTTTCCGTGTGCGTTCAAGTCCTAGTGAGCGTGTCGACAACTTTTATTTCTTTATAGATGAAATTCAAGCTTTGACAAATATCTTTGTTAACTCTTATGATGGACACGAGCTTGTTAATGCAGCATTTGATGAAGGTGACTCAGATACCACAACGGAGGGTAAATAAATGAAAAAATTTTTTACTTTATTTTTATTGATTAGTTTAAGTTTCGGCTTTGTATTTGCACAAAACGAGGGAGACGCAGCAAGTAACCAAGATTATGCTACTATTGATGCAGCTGACCCAGCTAAGATTGGTATTACTTCAGCTGAAGTTCGTTTAAAAGAAATTTCGGTTGACAAATTTGAAACAGAAGGCACTTGGAAGGTTGCTATGTCTAGTGACGAAGGTGTTATTGAAGGACGCCTTTTTGACGGAAGTCCGTTAAACAAGGAGCCAATTGAAGAAGAAGCTGATATGGATATTCCTGATACAAAGGTTTATGGTGCAAAGATTTCTTTTTACAGACGCGGTATGAACTCTTTTACAGTTAAGGCTGCAAAGCCATTACCTGTTGAAGGTATTACAAAAACAGTTAGCGTTTGGGTTGTTGGGCGAAGTATTCCGCACGAATTAACTTTAATTGTTGAAGATTTTTTTGGACAACAATTTGAAATTTATGTTGGCAAGTTAAACCATGCTGGTTGGAAGCTTATGACAGCTGCAATTCCACCTCAAGGTGTTAATGCTTATGCTGGCTCAGGAATTATTCAAAGAAACACTCATTATGGTAAGAACATTGGCTTGAAAATCGTAGGGTTTAAAGTTAACTGTGATCTAGACGAGTCATATGGTAAGTATTATATTTACTTTGACGATCTAAGAGCTGTAACCGACCTCTACGAAGTAGAGATGGCTGATCCAGACGATATGGACGACAACTGGTAGAAAAAATATTCCAGTAATTTTGAAGCCAGCCTTTGGGGCTGGCTTTTTTTATTTTTTATTATTTAAAAATCTGTTTATAATAGGGATGTTTTAAACTCTCTGTAAAATAATTTTCGCTGTCCATACAAACAGGACACCAAAAACCGCCCTTCAATACTGCATATTTTGAAAGTGTAAACTTATGTCCCAAATGACATTCCCATTCCAGCGGGCTATGTGGATTTTCGGGGGCAGTTTTGGACAAACATTTTCCGCCACGAAACTCAGCCGCCTTTTGCAAATCTTCCAAACTTAAATTGGGCTTTGTTTCGTCATAGCCGTGATTTAATCGATAATTTTTAGCTTTTGTTTTATCTCGTAAATTGTTGTAGTCTAAAAATTCGCCCGTTTCAGGATTTTGATTTTCACAAAGCAAGAAAAAATCCTCCCAAGTTTTAGGCACTGATTTTGCTACTTCCAAGCTTCCCCAAAAGGCTTTTATCCTTTTTGTGTCATTCTTTTTTATCCACTGCAGAGGAGCGGAATCTTGTTTTAAAAGTGGTTCTATTAAAAGCTTTTTTATAATTGGTGCAAAGGGTTTACCAAGTTTAAAAAACCAAAACTTTTTTTGAAGCCGAGCAAAAAACTCATCAAAACTTTCTAGTTCTAAATTTTCTGGAAAAAATTTACAAATTGCATCAGAATCTTCAAGCCATAAACAGTGAAAGTTTTTTACTGGATTCCAGTTAGGTTGGAAAAAAGATTTTACATTTTTTCCCATAAGCTTAAAGCCTTCATTCAGAGTTTCAAAACCTGTAACCCGAGCTCCTTCTCCATTACCTATGTTAAAAATATTTCGCCAAAAATTTGCAGGGAGATTTTTAGCAATGTCATTTACGATTATAGCTTTCACAATTTTCGCAATCGACTCTGCCGTTGTCCACTCGATCGGGGTGTTCCAAGGCGTGTGAAACATTATAGCATCAGAAATATTTCCAAAGAGAATGTTATCATAAAGTACCCCCGGAAGGCGTAAAGAAACCCAAGTTAAAGACGAGGAAATTACATTGCGTTCAGCTATTAACTTAGACTTAGCGTACTCGTCAAAAAGTGGTGGTAAGAGAGGATCACCCAATCTTCCCCAAGGGTTTTTAAAACTGCGAGTGCCATAAGTAGCATAAGTTGAAAAATAAATGAGTTTAATGTTATTTTTATCTTTCAAAACTTCTAGAATATTTTTTGTAGCACCAACATTTGTTTCATGGGTCAGTTTAGCCGAGGCTTCTGATGCAGGAGGAATAATTCCCGCACTGTGTATCAGATAGTCTCCACCGGAAAGAAAATTTTTGCAAGTTTCAAAATCTCGTAAATCGCCCCAAACAATTTCCACTCGGTCTTTTAATTTTTTTGCCAGCTTAAAATTTGCCTTTTTTTCTCTGAGTAAAATTTTACACGAAAAGCGTTTATCATTTAAAAAAATATCTAAAACTTCTCGTCCAACATTTCCCGAAGCACCAGTAATTAAAATTTTTGTCATATTGTTTACTTTTTAGACCGTTTAAGTATTTATAAACAAAGCTTGTTCTACGGTCATAAAATCCTTTTATTTATTTTGTAAACTACAAGTATCACCTTAAAATTCGAAAGGCTTAGCCTTGAATTTCCCGAATTAAATTTACCATTTCGATGGCTCCAATTGCACTTTCATAGCCCTTGTTGCCTACCTTGCTCCCTGCTCGCTCGATTGCTTGTTCAAGATTGTCGGTGGTTAAAACCCCAAACATAACAGGCAAGCCTGTTTTTAGCGATACATTTGCAATGCCTTTGGAAACTTCCGCACAAACATAGTCGTAGTGGCTCGTACTTCCACGAATAACAGCACCGAGGCAGATGATAGCGTCATACTTTTTGCTTTCAGCCATTTTTTGAGCAACAAGTGGAATTTCAAAAGCACCGGGAACCCAAGCGACCTCAATATCCTCATTTTTTACATTGTGTCGTTGCAAAGCGTCAAAAGCTCCTGCTAAAAGTTTTGAAGTAATAAACTCGTTAAACCGAGCCACCACAATTCCAAACTTAGTATCCTTAGAAACTAAATTGCCTTCAAAAGTTTTTATATTCATTATTTTCTCCGTTATTGTTGTATTTATTGAAATTATCTTTTTAAATTGAGTAAATGCCCCATTTTTTCTTGTTTTGCAATCAAGTATGAAAGATCATAAGCTGTTGCCGAAACTTCAATAGGGACGCGTTCAAGAATACTTAAACCAAACTCTTCCAGCTGGTAAACCTTGTCAGGATTATTTGTTAAAAGTCGCATACTTTTTACGCCAAGATCCCGCAAAATCTGTGCACCGATAAAATATTCTCGCAAGTCAGCATCAAAACCCAATGCTAAGTTTGCTTCCACAGTATCCAAGCCCTTTTCTTGAAGTTCGTAAGCCTTTAATTTGTTTATTAAGCCTATTCCACGACCTTCCTGTCTCATATACAGCAAAACTCCCCGTTGTTCTTTTTCGATTTGCATCATAGCCCTAGCAAATTGGTCGCCACAATCACAACGCAAAGAACCAAAGGTGTCGCCGGTTAAACACTCGGAATGAACTCGACAAAGAATATTTTGACCATCACCTATTTCGCCCTTGACTAAAGCAACGTGACTTTCACCATTTAGTTTATTTACATATGCATGGGCTGAAAAGCTTCCGTACTTTGTCGGCATTTTTACAATGCTTGTGCATTCTACAAAATTTTCGTGACGCCTGCGGTAGTTTTGCAAATCTTTAACTGTAGTAAAAACTAAATTAAACTTTTTTGCAAGTTTTTTTAGCTCCGTTGTCCGCATCATTGTACCATCCTCTCCCATAACCTCACAACACAAGCCACACTCTTTTAAGCCCGCAAGTCTACACAAGTCAACGGTTGCTTCGGTATGTCCGTTCCGCTCAAGAACACCATTTTTTTTTGCTAGCAAGGGAAACATATGCCCCGGACGGCGAAAATCCTCAGGACGAGCATCACTTTCAACAACCTTTTGAGCAGTAATAGCACGCTCTTCTGCCGAAATACCCGTTGTGGTGGAAACATGGTCAATCGAAACGGTAAAAGCGGTTTGATGGTTGTCGGTGTTATGGCTAACCATTTGAGGAAATTTTAAACGTTCCACATATTTTTGAGCAATTGGCATACAAATTAAGCCCTTGCCGTGAGTCGCCATAAAGTTTACATTTTCCGTAGTTGCAAATTCCGCTGCGCAAATAAGGTCGCCCTCATTTTCCCTAGTTTCGTCATCTGTGACCAGTATAATCTTGCCCTGTCTTAAAGCCTCCAGAGCTTCTTCAATAGTATTCATAAAATCCTCTTGTTTACTTTATAGAAAGCTGATTATTATAGTATAATGACATAGCTTTAAATTTTCAAGTCCCTTTACAAATTGCGAGCATCTACTTTGTTGCTTTATCTTGAAAATATTTTTCTTCCCAAAAATAATTTTATTTTAACATTTCTAAGACTATCCTTACTTTTATAAAATCGCTTATCCACTCACTTCGGATGGGTGAGCGGTCTTAAACTAACGGTGAGTTTTTTCCACAAATCTGGCAAAGTCGGGCGGGAATTTTTTGGAGAAAAAATTCCCGCTTAAGCGAACCAGAGCTACGCTCCTCGTTGGGGTGTAATTTCACAAATTTACTAAATATCTACAAAAAACCAAACTTTTTTCTCAAAGATGATAACTTTTTGAATTTTTTCGAGTATATTTATAATAGAACAACTTATAAAAAAAAAGGAGTTTTATTATGAGTTTAGATAATATACTTGACCCAAAAACTGACTGGGTTTTTAAGCTTATGTTTACAAAAGGTGAAAAAGGAAACAAAGCCTTGATCAG
>JARGFC010000062.1:0-42663 GCA_038397925.1 Treponemataceae bacterium | reverse complement strand
AATGATAAAATCACTTTGCGAAAAGAACAAACCTATAAATTCGGCGACTGAGCGAACCTCAGTTCGCGAAAGAGCTGAATTCCCGTGTGCGACAAGCACACACTATAATGATGCGACGTTTTGCACTAGCAAAACTCGACAGGGGTAATTGAGGCAACCATACAGTTGCCGAAATTAACCCGAGGGGGTAAATATGGCGAACGAAGTATTGCTTACAGTTACCGAAGAAGAAAGACGCATTGCACGCGAAATTTCTGAAAACAATTATCAAAGAATGCTTAAATTTGAAAGTGAAATAGCCAGAGAAAAAGGATATGCGGAAGGGCTCGCCCAAGGTCATACTGCAGGACTTGCCGAAGGTATATCTGAAGGATATGAAAAGGGTGAAGCAAGTGGTATACAAAAAGGTTTACTAGAGGGCTTAAATAAAGGCAAACTGGAAAAAGCTAGAGAAACGACAAAGAATTTGTTACAAATTGGGCTTTCTGTTGAACAAATATCCAAAGTTACAGGTCTTTCTGAGTCAGAAATCGAAGAGTTGTAATTTCCTAAAATGCAATGTACAAAAATTTTTGTAAAAATATTTAAAAACCTCTTGAACGTTTTGAAATATATTAGTATTTTTATTAGGAAGATATTTAACGAGGATTAATATACCAATGGAAGAGAAAAAAGTTGATGAAGAAAAGATAACGGAAGAAAACGGAGCGAAAAAGGAAAAAGCCACAACGGAGGCAGAATGTGCTGAAAAAAACGATGCGGCTTCCACTGAGTGTAGTTCTTGTGAGGATCAGCTTGCTGATGCTTTGGCTAAGGCAAAAGAGTTTCAAGATTTGTATTTGCGAAAAGCTGCTGATTTTGAAAATTATCGAAAGCGGATGATTCGGGAAAAGCAAGAATCAATTGATTATGCGAATGGACGATTGATTTCCGATCTTTTACCTATTATGGACAATTTCGATAGGGCTCTTTCCTCAGAACTTGAGGAAAAAAAGGAAAGTATTGACGCCTTTGTGGAAGGTGTGAATATGATAAAGGGACAACTGGAAGGCATGCTCAATCGTAATTATGGGCTTGAATATTATAAGTCAAAGGGCGAAACTTTTGACCCAAATATTCATGAAGCGGTGGCAAAAGCTCCTTCAAAGGATGTAAAGGTGCAAACTGTCGGCGAGGAAATCCAAAAGGGTTATAAACTCAAAGATAAGGTTTTGCGTCATGCAAAGGTTTTGGTTTTGATGCCTGAAGATGAAAACAAAGATGAGGCACAAGCTAAAAATTAAGATTAACAAAGTTTAACAATTAAAATAGGAGTAGATAAATGGGAAAAATTATAGGAATTGACTTAGGAACAACAAACTCTTGTGTAGCTGTGATGGAAGGTGGAGAGCCTGTTGTTATTGCGAACTCAGAAGGTGGACGAACAACACCATCAATTGTAGCTTTTACAAAAGATAAAGAACGAATTGTGGGGCAGCCCGCAAAAAACCAAATGATTACCAACCCCGAAAATACGGTATATTCGGTAAAACGCTTTATCGGGCATCGGTATAATGAACTTTCGGATGAAATTAAACGAGTGCCGTATAAAATTGTGCCGAATGGGGACGATGTTCGAATTGATATAGAAGGGAAGCTTTACTCAGCACAGGAAATTTCAGCTTATGTTTTGCAAAAAATGAAGCAAACGGCTGAAGATTATCTCGGTGAAACTGTAACTGAAGCAGTAATTACTGTGCCTGCTTATTTTAATGATGCTCAAAGACAGGCTACAAAGGATGCTGGTAAAATCGCTGGTTTGGATGTTAAGCGAATAATTAACGAACCAACTGCAGCTTCTTTGGCTTTTGGTTTTAATAAGGATAGCAAAAAAGATAAAACCATTGCAGTTTTTGACCTAGGTGGCGGTACTTTCGATATTTCGATTTTGGAATTAGGGGACGGTGTTTTTGAAGTAAAGGCAACAAATGGCGACACTCATTTAGGTGGCGATGACTTTGATGCACGAGTTGTAGATTGGCTTGTAAAAGAATTTAAGCGTGACTCTGGTATTGACCTTTCAAACGATAGAATGGCTTTGCAAAGATTACGTGAAGCTGCAGAAAAGGCTAAGATTGAGCTTTCTTCTACAGCAGCAACTGAAATCAATCTGCCTTTTATAACTGCAGACCAAAATGGTCCAAAGCACTTGCAGAAAAAGCTCCAGCGTTCTGAATTTGAAAAAATGACGGATGATCTTTTTGAGCGAACAAAAGAACCTTGTCGAAAGGCTATAAAGGACGCTGAAATTAGTGCAAGTGATATTGACGATATTCTTTTGGTCGGTGGTTCTACTCGAATGCCCCGAATTGAAACGATTATAAAGGAAATTTTCGGAAAAGAAGGTTCTCGTGGTATTAACCCCGATGAGGCTGTTGCTGTGGGTGCCGCAATTCAAGGTGGTATTTTGGGTGGTGATGTTAAAGATGTTTTACTTTTGGACGTTACACCACTTTCGTTGGGTATCGAAACGCTTGGCGGTGTATTTACTCCTCTTATTAATCGCAACACCACAATCCCGACACGAAAAAGTCAAGTGTTTTCTACCGCTGCTGATAACCAGTCGGCTGTTTCAATTCATGTTTTACAGGGTGAACGAAGTATGGCGGGACAAAACAGAACACTTGGGAATTTTGACTTGGTAGGAATTCCGCCCGCACCACGAGGTGTGCCACAAATTGAAGTAACCTTTGATATTGATGCAAACGGTATTGTTCACGTTTCGGCAAAGGATTTGGGAACGGGTAAGGAGCAACATATTCGTATTGAAAGCTCCAGCGGTTTAAGCGACAGTGAAATTGACAGAATGGTTAAAGAAGCTGAGGCAAATGCTGAAATGGATAAGCAGGAGAGGGAAAAGGTTGAAGTATACAATACTGCTGATAGTATGATTTACACAACCGAAAAAACTCTCAAAGATATGGGCGACAAGGTAAATCCTGCTGACAAAGCTAAGATTGAAGAAGCTATTGCTAATCTAAAAAAAGCAATGGAAAGTGGCAACAACGAAGAAATTAAAGCAAAAACCGAAGCCTTACAACAAGCTTCATATAAAATTGCCGAAGAGTTGTACAAACAACAAGGCGGAGCAGCTGGTGCGGGACCACAACCGGGAGCTGGAGCATCTGGTCCAACTTCAGGAACTGCTGATGATGTTGACTATGAAGTGGTTAACGAGGACAAATAGGCTCATTGTAAATTTATAAATATTTTAAAATTCTCAAGCTTGACTTGTTTAAGCTTGGGGATTTTCATTGTCAATAATATAGAAAATTTTATCAAAACATAAAGAATAGTTGAAATTTTATTACAAAAAAAGTATATTTAATTATTGTTAAAATGGTATTTAAATGCCAATTTTGGAGAAAATAAGTGGCTGATAAAAAAAGGGATTATTACGAAGTTTTAGGTGTAAATAAAAATGCAAGTGCTGACGAAATAAAAAAAGCGTATCGAAAACTAGCTATAAAATATCACCCTGACAAAAACCCCGGGGACAAAATTGCGGAAGAAAACTTTAAAGAAGCGACAGAAGCTTACGAAGTTTTGCGTGACGATAAAAAACGTGCAGCCTATGACCAATATGGATTTGATGGCTTGTCGGGAATGGGCTTTGACTTTTCTTCAATGAGTATGGATTTTGAAGATCTGTTTGGTGGTGGTTTTTCTGCTATGTTCGACAATCTCTTTGGTGGTGGTTTTGGCAGTACTTTCAGTGGTTTTAGCAGTTCTGGTCGTTCGTCATATTCTCGAACCGAAAGACTTCGTCACTTGCAATATAATTTAGTAATCTCCCTTAAGGATGCTGTTTTTGGAAAAAAAGTAGAAATTTCATATTCCCGCGATGAAGTTTGTACAAAATGTAAGGGTTCAGGTAGTGAGGGACAGGCAAGTCGTGTAATGTGTCCAAATTGTAAGGGAACGGGACAGGTTCGTCGTGGCACAAATTATTTTTCTGTGTCAAGCCTTTGTGAGCGTTGCAACGGCGAGGGGACAATCATCGAAAAGCCTTGTACCAAGTGTAGAGGTAGTGGACTGGAAAGCAAAAAACAAAAGATAATTGTTACAATTCCGCCCGGTATCGAAAACGGTAGGCGTATTCAAATACCAAAACAGGGAAGTGCAACCGCAAGCACAGGCGAATACGGTGATCTTTTTGTTTATGTAGAAATTCAGGCTCATCCTTACTTTGAAAGACAAGGCAATAATTTATACTGTGCCGTGGATATTTCGATTGCACAAGCAGCCCTTGGTTGCGAAATTAATGTGCCGACTCTAGATGATCGTAGGGTTACGCTCAAGGTGCCAGCTGGAACACAAAACGGAAAACTTTTGACTATTCGCGGGGCGGGTATAAGAACACGCTCAGGAATCACGGGGAATCTTCATGTTAAGGTTATGGTTCAAATTCCTACAAAACTTTCCTCAAAAGAAAAGGCTCTACTTTCAGAGTTCGCTCAAGTAAATAAGGCAACAACAAACCCTGATTTAATAGCACTAAAAAAACTTGGGGATTATTAAACTTTTATAGAAACTTAATCGTCCAATCGCTTTGAAACAGTTTTGATAACTCTTTGTATTTGCGGGGCAAGCTCACTTTTTGGAGCAATCGACAAAGCTTTGTTTAAAAGCTCTAAAACCTCTTCTGTGTTTTTTTCTTGCGATGCTAAAAAATATGCAGCTGTGTAATAAATTCCCTGTTTTTCGCTGTCAGCAAAAAGCAGATCTTCTACGATTGCTAAAAACTCATCGGCTGCTTCTCGCACCTTGTCTTTATTCATATATGAAACAGCCTTTAACTCAGCAACACGAAGCAAATACTCTTTTTTCAAGCCACTTTTGTTTTCGGGATCGCTTTCAAGGGCTGAAAAAATTAGAGTTGAATAACGAGTTGAATAAGCAAGTTTTACATTTTTCAAAAACTCATCGATAGCAATAGTGCGTTCATATCCTTCGCTTTCGTTTATCTTTTTTTCAAGCTCAATTATTTTTTCTCGCGATTGTAATTTCTCTTGTAAAAAAATGTCAAAACTTTCTAGACTTCCACAATACGTTTCAAAGGAGTCTAAAGCATAAACAGACCCCGCATTTGTTTCCAAGGCTATGGTGGGCAAACCTGTAACGTCGTATTCGCTAAAGTATTGATAGCTTTTTTCTAGAGCGCTTTCACTCATTAATGAGCTATTTCGCACAATGTCCACATTGTAAATATCATACTGTGTATAATATTTTTCAAAAAACTCTTGTGTAAAAAGGCTTTCGCCTGCTTTTTGGCTAAACTCGTCCCAGTCTGAACCTGTAAAAATAATCATTATATCTTTTTTAGTTTTATAATTTATAGGTAGGTCCAAAAAAGTAAGCTTTTCCGATTCTTCTTTTTTCAAAGAGTCGGTCGTTTTACAACCAACACAAAATATCACAGCAACTAAAAATAAAATTTTTTTCACAATAACTCCGGGCATTTATTATATAGTATTTTTGTTTTTTCTGCAAGATTTGCAATTTTTAAAATTTAACTTTTGTAAGACTTGTCCTTACTTTTCGAAAATCGCTATTCTCGCCACGGACGGCGAGCTAGTGAACAAAGCAATGGCGATGTTTTGCAACAAGCAAAGTATTCAAGGTTGCAAAACTCGACCACCTTGAAAAAACAAGGACGTTTTTTCAAGGTAAAACCCTTGCATAACCAAAAAACTTCAACTTTTTTAAACTTTTTTTTGAAAGATGCATAAAAAAAACAAAATAATTAGCATCTTTAGGGTATGAACGAAAAAAACTTTATTAACAAAGTCGAAAATCATTGGCATAAAAAACCATTTGAAGACTTAACAATCGCTGATGATTTTATGTTTTGCGTAGTTATGCAAGAAGAGGACGTTTGCCTACAGCTTTTAAATTTGGTTCTTAAAAACGAAGTAGGCAAACTTATTCGGATAATTCCACAAGATACGCTTGCGGGCAAAAATAATGCAAAGGCTGTGCGGCTTGATATAATGGCAGAAGACTCGGCGGGCAAACTGTACAACATTGAAATGCAAACCTCTCAACAGCATTTTTTAGCTAAACGAATGCGTTATTATCAATGTGCCATCGACCAAAGTTCGCTGGATAAAGGTGCAGATTATATTGCTTTACCTGAGACTTTTATTATTTTCTTTTGTACTTTTGATCACTTGAAAAAAAGTCGTCCTTTGTATACAATTAAACCGATATGCAAAGAAACAATTGAAGTCTTTAACGATGGCACTACAAAGCTTATCGTAAACACAAAGGCTTCAGAAAAGGCAGAACCAGAATTACGGGCTTTATTGCAATATATGAACGGAATGCCTGCAACGAGTGAGTTTACTAAAAAGTTAGACGAAAAAGTAAAGGCAATAAGGCAAAATGAAGTTAGGAGGAAAGAATATATGAACATAAACGCATTTGAAATGGACGCCCGCCGAGATGGTAAAAACGAAGGAATAGCAATTGGTTTACTTGAAGGCTTAAGCCAAGGTGAAGTACGTGGCATACAAAAAGGCTTAAATCAAGGCAAACTAGAAAAAGCTAGAGAAACAGCTCGGAAAATGAAATACAAGGGATTTAATACTACCGATATTTCTGAGGTAACAGGTCTTTCCGAGACAGAAATCGATAAATTGTAGAATTTCTTAAAAGGTTGTAAAACTTAACAAAAGCAAAGATGTTTTTGTTAAGTGTTGACGGACTAGTATTTTGCGTTTGCTTTTTGACATAGCATTTGAAAACCTTGCAATTTTTGTAAAACTATGTTATACTCTCCTAGAAAATGAATTATAAAAAACTTCCTGTTTATGCAGAAAAGCAAAAAATTTTGGATTGCTTAAAAGAAAATCAAGTTGTCGTTGTAGAAAGTCCCACAGGCTCGGGAAAGACAACTCAACTTCCTGTTATTTTACATGAGGCGGGATACAGCGAACGAGGTATGATTGGTGTAACGCAACCTCGCAGAATTGCGGCTTTATCTGTAAGTGAATTTATAGCTAAACAACTTAATACAGAGATTTCTGGCTTGGTTGGCTATAAGATGCGTTTTGCAGATAAAACAAGTCCTGAAACAAAAATTAAAATAATGACCGATGGTATTTTACTCCAAGAATTAAAACTCGACCCTTGGCTTAGTAAATATTCGGTAATTATGGTTGACGAGGCACATGAGCGTAGTTTAAATATTGACTTTGTACTTGGACTATTAAAACGCATTTTGAAAAGTCGTTCTGATTTTAAAGTAATTGTTTCTTCGGCTACAATTAACACAGAAATGTTTTCCCTTTATTTTGACGAATGTCCAATTGTAAAAATAGATGCAGAAAACTATCCTGTTACTTTAATCTTTGACCCACCAGAAGTTAAAGCTTCTACTGAAAGTGCCACCGCCGAATCTGCAATGCTAGAAAAAATTGCTTCGATTATGTCAAGGATAGTTTTAGAAAATCGAAACGGTGCTGTTTTAATTTTTTTGCCCGGCGAACGAGTAATTAAAAACTGTGTCGAGCGATTAGCAAGCGACCCTGTAATTGGACGAAAGCTTTTTATTTTGCCACTTTATGGTCGCCTTAGTAAAGAGGAGCAAGAGCGGGTTTTTGACAAACCTCCTTTTGGAAAACGCAAAGTTGTAATCGCTACAAACATTGCAGAAACTTCAATTACGATTAACGACATAGTTACAGTAATTGATTCAGGCTTAGCAAAATTAAATCATCATAATCCCTTTACTTTTACTTCAAGCTTGATAGAAACAGATGTATCCAAAGCTTCTTGTAACCAAAGGCGTGGGCGGGCAGGACGAACACAAGCTGGTGTTTGCTATAGGTTGTATAGTAAAAAAGATTTTGAAGCAAGGGAAATGTACACGACTGAAGAAATTTATCGTACGGACCTTTCCGAAGTCGTCCTAAGAATGTCTGAGCTTGGAATTTATGACTTTGAAGATTTTTACTTTTTGTCGCCACCCGGTAAAAAAGATATTATCGGTGCAATTGATACATTAAATCTTTTGTCCGCTTTAAACAGCGACAGAAGTTTAAGTAATATCGGAAAACTAATGTGTGCCTTTCCTTTAAGCCCACGCCAGTCCAGAATGATTGTAGAAGCGATTTTACATTTTCCTCGTTCTATTGAAGAAGTAATAATTGCGGCGAGTTTTCTTTCGGCAAGAAGTCCCTTTATTTTTCCTGAAGGCTACGAACTAGAAGCAACTCAAGCTCACAAAAGATTTTACGATGAGTACGGAGACTTTGTTTCTTTTTTACATATTTTTCGTAAACACAAATCTGCAGAAAACAAAATCGATTTTTGCAAGCGCAATTATCTTGACGAACGAATTATGGCAGAAATTACAAATATAAAAGAACAGCTAGAATTAATCGTTGGTGATTTGGGCATTCCAATTTTGGGAGGTGGCTCACGCGAGGAATATTTGCATTGTGTTTCTGCAGGGATGATTCAGTTTCTTTGTGCAAAAGAAAGACGCGATAGTTATCGAAGTTTAACTGCCGAAAAAATTTTTATACATCCCGGTTCTTGTGTTTATAAACGAACACCTGAATTTATTGTAGCGGGAGAAATTATTCGAACTTCTAGAATGTATGCAATGTCTGTTTCACCTCTTCCTAAAAGTCTAGTAGAAAAGTTAGCACCCGCCCTTTTAAAAATTGTAACAAAGCGTGGGCGTGGTAAATTAAGCGAAAGTGATAAAAAAACAAAAAGAGAAAAATATGCAAAAGAACGAAAAACGCGAGATAATAAAAAAACATTAAAAACACAAAGTGCAAATCTAATAAAAATTTTTGATAAAACTTACGAAATAGAAAAAATTTCAGGCAAAAAATATTTAGTTTTGTCAGCTAAAGATATGATGTCCATTATCAGCAAAACAAGAAAAAACAAACACAATATCGATTACGCTTTAGAACAGGCAAAAGGTTTGCGTGTAAAAGTTTTAACTAATGATATGCGTGAATTTTTAGTGGGTGAAAAACTAAGTGAAGCTCTAACGGTTATGGAGGTTTTTAATACATCTGTAATTCCAAATAATGAAATTAAACTTCAAAAAAACTTTAACCTTTTAGACAGTAGTGATCTTCACGCCCTTGTTGCCGAACTTCCAAAACTTTTTCGTACTGCAAATTCAAAGCGAAGGTCAAAAGAACTGGGCTTTGTAACTCTTTGTTCTGATAGTGAAAGTATTTGCTGGTTTAAGATTATGCGAAAATTTAAAAACGCTTTACACGAAGCCTTTCATAGCATTCAGTTAATTGCTACAAAATCAGATGGACTTTCTCAAAACGAAACAAAGGTTGTTAAAGCTCTTTATACAAGTATGAGTCGTTTTGTACAGTAATGAAAATTTAACCTTTTGTTTTGATATTGATTTTTATTAACTTTTGTGTTAAAGTATAAACATTGTGGTTAAAATTAAAACAAGCTCGGAGATCTTATGAGTGAAAATATTACTTGGAAAGCTCTTTCAAAAGAAAAAGTTTTTGACACTAAAATAATGGACATTTATCAAAAAACTTGTCTTTCACCAGAAAAAGTTGAGCGGGAATTTATCACCGCAAAAACTCGCAACTGGGTTATGATTATTCCTGAAGTTGAGATAGAAGGTGTTGTCAATTTTTTAATGGTTAAGCAATGGCGTTATGGTAGCGAGAGCTTGTCAGTGGAATTTCCCGGTGGTGTTATTGACGCAGGAGAAACAGCAGAGGAAGCTGCTAAACGAGAACTTTTAGAGGAAACGGGTTATGAAGCTCTTGCCTTGGAATATTTAACTCATTTTTCTCCAAACCCTGCTTTTATGGAAAACACGCAATATGTTTTTATAGCAAAGTGTGATAAAAAGCCTGCGAAGGAACTTGACTTGGACAAAGATGAGTTTATAAATGTTTTAATAGAGCCTCGTGAAAATATTGTCAAAAAATATGGCAAAAGTCCATACGACCATGCACTTCATTGTGCTGGCTTGTTTTATTATTTAAAACAAAAAAATCTTTTGCTTGTATGATTAAATTTTTTGCTTTTTTATAAATGTTAGTTTTAAGGAGCTTTTATGAAAATAATTTTTGTTCGGCATGGTCGAACTATATCAAATAATGAAAAAACATTTAGCGAAGAAACAACTCCACTCTGTGAAGCTGCATATACAGAGCTTTTAGAAACAAAAGAAAAGCTTTTAAATTTTAAATATCAAAAAATTTATGCTAGCCCTCTTTTACGAGTTATACAAACGGCTGAAATACTTGGTATTAAAAACCCTATTTTAGACAAGCGAGTGGCAGAGCGTGATTTTGGCGAGTTTAAAGGCAAAACCTATAAACAAATTTTAGAGGAAAACCCTTTAGACACAAACGACTGGTTTTCTGATTTAAAAAATGGTAAGCCCCCCGGTGGCGAAAGTTCCGTTGAACTTTTTACAAGAGTTTCTGCCTTTTTGGATGAAATTTCAACTACCGAAACTGACACTCTGGTAATTTGCCATCACGGTCCTATTTGTATGGCTATGGCTTGGGCTTTAAAAAACTTTGATACTTGGCTTTCGTTTTCACCTGTAAATGGTGGTATAAGCGAAATCGAAACCGATGGACAAAACCGTATTATAACAAAGTTTAATTATTAAATGTAGTAAATTACTAAGTTACAATGGAAGAATACCGAAATGACTGAAAATTTAGCCCCCATTCCAAAAGCGTCTGACGAAAATCCACAACAGCTTGAGTCTGTTAGCGAAAGCGAAGAAACTCAAACTACGAACGATGGAAAGCTATCCCAAGAAGAGCTTATTGTTGCGGAAAAGTCTGAAACCGTTAAAAAAAAGCAAAGGTTTTTACCGATTTTTACGCTCCGCTTTTTGCGAGGTTCAATGCATCTTTTTTTTCGGCTTTCGCTTTCGTTTTTTGTTTTTTACTTTTTAGGCAATTATTACAATTTTTTAGACACAAGCCAGCTCTTAATTTTACAGTTTTTACAAATTGCTTCAACTCTTTCGGTTATTACTTCGGTACTCTTGCTTGCCCTGCAAATTGCATTTTTTATAAAAAATAAAAAAACATCCTATCTAAAGTTTAGCATCACTCCCATTGTGTTTTTTATTTTAAGCTTAGGCTTAACTTTTTTTTCCACTGTCATTGTATTCATTTCTAGAATTTAAGTTTTAACTAAACTTACCAAAACACAGTAAAGAGCAACTTTACAAAATACACAGGGCTAGTCGAAATCTTAACCTCCGATTTTTAGTAAACGCGGTTCACGAGTACATTACTAATATCGCCATCTGATTTTGCACCAGTGCAAGTATATGTGTCTCCTGAACGATTTTGAGCAAGAACTTCAAAAATACCACTTACTAAACTTCGAGCGTGGTCAATATAAGCATTGAACGCATCGTTTTCGATTTTTGACAAACAGACTTTTTCTTTGAGAGTTTTGTATAAGTTTTCAATCTTTGCTTTTTCTGGAACTGAAAACCCAGCAATTGTTTTGTCTAGTGTTTCGTTCAAAGAAATTTTATTTTCAAGCCCTTGTTTTGAAACACTGTTTTTTTCGTTCATCAAGGCAACGAGTTTGCTATCAGCAGTGGCAAATTTTTCCGAAAGCACATCCAAATCTTCCATACTCTTTTTACTTTTGTCCCAATCTCGCTTTAAAACTTGATTATAAACATTTCGCTGAATCGCATAAATTTCGTCTATAAGTTTAATTTGCAAGCGTAAAACATTTTCCATTTGTTTTGCTAAATTCATATAATCCCCCACGCTATGAATATCGGCTCATAAAAAAAATAGCTTAGTGCAATTATATTGAAAAGTAGATCTTGGGCGTTTTCATTTTCAAATATATGGACATCTGTGTTGTTGCTTCAACAAAACCGCAAGCGTATCAATACGCCTGCAGTTATTTTTGTCTTGCACCTGTTTGCGAGCGAAATAAGTATTTTCTAGCGTTTAGTTTTTTGTGTGAAGTTTACGCTTTAGCGTTTAATTTGCGTTCTGCTCTTTCTGCCAGCGAGTTTTATTGGTGTTCTATGGCTTGCTTAAGCGGGAATTTTTGTGCGTCAAAAATTCCCGCTCGACTTTGCCAGACTTGCGTTGTAACTCATCGTTAGTTTCCGACCCTGAGTTATCCAAGACGAAGGGATAAGCGTTTTTCGCAAGGCACGGACAAGTCTTATTTATATTAAAGCAAAAAATAAGTTGTTTTTAAAGCGAGCTTACACAAGGCTAAATTCCAAGTCAAAGTTGCCCAAAAATTAAGATAAATTTTTATCAAGTTAAAAAAATAGAATAAAACTTAATTTAACTCTAGATTTTAAAACGATTTTATTATAAAATGTAACTATGGCAAATAATAAGGACTTTGATGTTAAAAAAGTAGATGAGGCAATTAAACTTGGCATACCTATTAGTGTAACAACTTACAATTATTCAAAAGAAGTGCAAACTAAACTTGGTGAATTGATTGCTTATTTTCTAAACAAGATTGATCAAGTGCATTTAAAAGATTATGCCATTTATTGTTTGAGCGAACTTGCTGTAAATGCAAAAAAAGCTAATACAAAGCGTGTTTTTTTTGATGAGCAAGGTTTGGATATTTTTGACAAGGATCAATATGAGACTGGTATGCAAAGTTTCAAAAAAGAAACTATCGAAAATATTGACTATTATTTGGAAAGGCAAAAGGATGAGGGGCTTTATATTAAAGTTACTGTTCAAATTGCTGGGGATAGCTTTGAAATAGAAGTCAGAAACAATGCCATTATGACTCAGGAAGAGATGGAGCGGATTAAGCAAAAAATTACTTTGTCCTCCAATATGGAAGATATTTCTGAAGCGGTAACAATGATTGATGAAACTGAAGGTGCGGGATTAGGTTTGATGATAATGATGTTAATGTTAAAGCAAATCAATGCTGGACCTGATGCGTATTCTATTGAAGTTGTAAAGGACGAAACCATAAGCAAAATACGCCTACCATTTTCTGCTGACTATACAAATACTGTTGACAAAATTTCATCTAGGATTATTCGCCAAATCAATCAAATTCCACAGTTTCCTGAAAAAATACTGGAACTTCAAAAGCTAATAAATAACCCCGATACGACAATTCCTGAAATAGCAAAAAAAATCAGTGATGATGTCGGTATAACTACAGACTTGCTAAAAGTGGTTAATAGCGTAGCCTTTGGTTTAAAGGTAAAGTGTAGCAGTATTCCTGAAGCGGTTAAATTAGTTGGTGTGCGAGGAATACAAAATTTGCTTTATTCAATTGGGACGATGAATGTTTTCACACGAAATAAGTCAACAAACGAACATCAAATGTTATGGCATCATTCCTATAAGGTTGCATATTTTTCATATAATCTTGCCCGAGTTTTACGAATGGGCGATGTTTTAGATGATGCTTATGTCTGCGGACTTTTACACGATATTGGAAAACTTGTTTTTAGCGGGCTTTATCCTGATGTACTGAGTACGATTTATCGGGTTCAAAAGGAAAATAAAATTTCACAAAAGATTATCGACACAGTTATTTCAGGCATAAATCACGCAGAGATTGGGGCTTTATTGGCTGAAAAGTGGAATTTCCCACCTCAAATAATTTCCAGCATTCGCTATCATCACAGCGTAGACCTTGTGGAAAAAGATTTTATTGAAATTACTATGACAGTTGCCCTTGCGAATTATATGGTTCACTATGCCGAAGGAGTTTTAACCTTTGATCAAATCCCTGTAAAAATTTTGCAGGCTTTTAATATTGAAAATGAAGAAATGCTAAGTAAACTCACAAATAATTTTTCTAAAGGCTTTGAAAGCGAGTAAGGTTATTCGGGGCTGTGATACGAACGCACTAAAATATCGTGCGTTCGTGTACAAATTTTTAACTCAGTGTTGCATACATAATCGCTTTGATCGTGTGCATACGATTTTCTGCTTCATCGAAAACTTTTGAACGAGAGGATTCAAAAACTTCGTTGGCAACTTCCATTTCGGGTAGTCCAAATTTTTTGTGGATTTCTTGTCCCTTTGAAGTTTTGAGATCGTGGAACGAAGGAAGACAATGAAGGAAAATCGCTTCTTTGTCAGCATTGTCCATCAGTTTTTGATTGATTTGGTAAGGCTTCAAAAGTTTAATTCGTTCTTCCCAAGCACTGTCAGGCTCGCCCATAGAAACCCAAATGTCAGTGTACAAAATATGAGCATCTTTTGAACCTGCATTTGTGTCCTCTGTGAGAGTTACCGAGCCACCTGTTTTTGAGGCTATTTTTTTTGCCTCATCGACAAGCCAATCTTCTGGGAATAAGCTTTTTGGTGCACAAGCTGTAAAATGCATTCCCATTTTTGCACAAGCTACCATTAAAGAGTTACCCATGTTGTTGCGGGCATCTCCAAAATAAGTGAATCGTAAACCCTTTAAGTGTCCGAAATGTTCTTCAATTGTTAAAAGGTCGGCGAGCATTTGGGTCGGATGGAATTCGTCCGTTAAGCCGTTCCAAACAGGCACACCAGCATATTCAGCTAAAGTTTCAACAGTCTTTTGTTTAAATCCTCGATACTCGATACCGTCGAACATTCGTCCTAAAACACGGGCAGTATCTTCGATGGATTCCTTGTGTCCCATTTGAGAGGAACCCGGATCCAAAAAGGTAACACCCATTCCCAAGTCATGACCTGCTACTTCAAAGGAGCAACGGGTTCTTGTGGAAGTTTTTTCAAAAAGCAAAACAATGTTTTTGCCTTCCAAATAACGATGAGGAACACCTGCACGTTTCAGGTCCTTAAAGTTTTTGGACAAGTTAAGAAGATATCTAATTTCGTCGGAGGTAAAATCCAACAACTTTAGAAAACTGCGACCACGCAAACTTTTTGCGGTTTTTCCAGGAATATTATTTAACATAAAGCCTCCTTAAGACTTAAATAATAAGTTATATTATATAGGAGATTTCAAAAAAAGTCTAGATAGCAAATCGCTTTTAGTGCAGGAAAGATTTAGAATGCGAGCTTATACATTAAACAACTTTTTAAATGTCTTTTATGCACAAAAAAAGCCCGCAAAGTAAAGTACCTCACGAGCAAATTGAAGTTTCGAAATAAATGGTAATTACCAACGAGTGGTAAGTCCTAATTTCAAAGTAAATTTGTTTCCAGTACTACCTTTTTTATTATTATTGGCATAACACGCACCTGCGCTTGAGTTACCACTACTATTATCAAAGGCATGTATGCTGGCGGATGTTGCACCATCATTTTTTATATTGATCAGTATTGTATCTTGTAAACCAAAAAGTATACCCACATGTTTATGGAAAAAATATCGTCCTGTTACATCTAAAGGAATTCCTACAAAAGCAGCATTAATTTCTTTTCTCCTTGTCATGGTTGATGTCGAGTTTTTTAGTTCTGGTCGAGAATCAGACCCAGCAGCAAGTCCGAAAGCAAGCCCTGAGCCGAAAGATACATAAAGGTCTTGCATTGGTGAAAAAGCATAACCGAAGATAAATGTACTTGAATAATCAAACGATGAACTATGTTCTGATTTTTCGTTTTCATCAAAAAATTCCTCGTCAAGTTTTTTGTGCTTAACTTTGGTTTTACCAATTCCTAAAAAGTTTTCCCACATAAAGTAGAAGCCCTTATCCTTTGGCATATACCCCAAACCTGCAAGCAAAGGCATAAACCCAACGTTATTCATTGAGGCTGAAGCTTTATCTGTAAAACTTTCACCTGTTATCAAAGGATTAGTGTATTTATCACTGTATTTTACCTGTACTTTTTCTGAAAAGTAAATATTGGAATATCCAATTGTCAGCGGATCCCAAATAAAGTCAGCAAAAGCATTTGTCGCAATCAGTGCAAACAAAGCAACCCCAAAAAATCTCTTCTTCATAAAAAACTCCTTTCGGCATCTGAAGAAAAATGCCTAAAAAATATTTTGTCTTTAAAAACAAAAAAAGACGGAATAAAGCCTTTCATACAAAAAGTCTTATTTCGTCTTTCTTTTATATGCGTAAAATTATCTTGAGTTAAAACTTGAGTTGAATTATATCGATAAGTTTTTATCGAATGGGGGGGGGTAGAACAAGAGAGGGTTTTAGTTCGTTACATAATTGTAAACAAACTAAAAACTTGCTAAAAAAAGCTATAAAATGTAAATAAAATTTTCGCAAGTTTTGCATTTCCTATTAACCTTTTCTTTCAATGGTACTGAAAAACAAAAAAGTGTCAAGTAGGGAAATCGGAAAATATATCAGTTTTTACTCTCAACTTGAGTTTGAAAACTAAAAATCCCTATCTTTGTTTGTGCGATATTTTATTATAAAAACAACAATTTTCTCAAAAAATTATTTTAAAAAAATTGTTATTGGCATACATTGATAATTTTTTCAGCGTTTGATATAGCAAGATTTGTTCGTTTTAGTTTAATATATATAGAACCACTTATTTTATCTTTACGCTTTTTTAAAATTAAAACATCTTCTTTTCGACGAAGTTTACGCTTTACATCAAGTATAAATTTTCCCATTGTGCTTGTCGTTATAAACATCTTTCTTTCTTTTTCATCATACAAAAAGGTTGATTTATTCAAACACTTAAAATCAGTATTATGAAAATTTCCCCACTCAATGGTATAAATTAAATTTTCAGTTATGTACACAAAATCAATAGTAGATGCAAAAACTTCGCTAGGTACAGCCAGAAAATTGCCATCTATGGCTTGCCAGACCCCATCAATTTTGAAATTTTTAAAATGATTTTTTCTAAAAAGCATATTCAGCAATTTCCTAATAATAATAAAAAGTATAATTAAATATACTAAATATAATATTTCCACTATTAAATCCTCCATAAAAACCACCATATTAACAAGTTTTAATTATAAAGTTTTTGCGTGGAAACTAAGAGTATTAGAAAAATAAAAAAAAGTCAAGTTATAGAAGTTAGCTTTTTAGGGTGAACGAGTTTTGCAACTTGACAAAAATGTGTTGTAAAACCTGCCTGTTTACGCATTAGCGAGGAGCGTAGCTCTGGTTCGCTTAGGCGGGAATTTTTTGGAGAAAAAAATTCCCGCCCGACTTTGCCAGATTTGCGTTTTAGCTCAACGCTAGGTTCAAGACCGCTCACCCATCCAGAGTGAGCGGATAAGCGATTTTCGAAAAAAGGCTTTTCTTATTTTTGTTAAACATTCGCAAATGCAAAACACTAATCCGCCCGTCCGTGGCGAGAGTGGTGATTTTCACAAGGCAAGGTTTGTCTTACAATTGTAAATACAAAAAACTTGAGTTTTGATTTTACCTATTTAAAGTATGTCATTCGATGTCTTGTAAAAAAAACGAAATAATTGTATAATGGCGCGAATTTAATTTTGGAGGAAATATGTCTTTTAGTAATAAAATGAAAGCAAAGGCTAAATCTTTGGGAAATAGTTTGGTTTTACCTGAGGGCGACGAACTTAGAGTGGTAAAGGCTACTCGGATAATTTTGGATGAGGGCATTGCCAAAAAGGTTTATCTTTTGGGTGAAAAATCAAAAATAGAAGCCAGGGCAAAAGAAGCGGGTGTAAACTTGGATGGGGCGGATTTGTTAGATCCGAGTGAATCTGAATGGTTGGAAACTTTTTCAAATGCTTATTATGAAAAACGAAAAGCAAAGGGAATGACGCCAGAACAGGCAAAAAAGGATATGCTAAAAACGGTAAACTTTGCGGCTATGATGCTTTCGCAAGAAAAGGTTGATGCGATGGTCGCGGGGGCTACTTATACAACTGCCGATGTTTTGCGTGCGGGTTTACGAATTGTTGGGACAAAGGCGGGTGTAAAAACTGCTTCCTCCTGTTTTTTAATGGTAACGCCAGCAAAAGAGTATGGGGAGGACGGAGTTTTTGTTTTTGCTGATTGCTCGGTTGTGCCTTTCCCAACTTCCGAGCAGCTTGCAGATATTTCTTTTCAAGCAGCAGAAAGTTTTAAAACCTTTACGGAAGCAGAACCTGTAGTTGCAATTCTTTCGTTTTCTACAAAGGGTTCTGGTGGCGATAAAGACGAAAATGTTTTACGAGTGCGAGAAGCAACAAAACTTGTTCTTGAGCGAAAACCTAATTTTACCTTTGATGGTGAACTCCAAGCGGATGCGGCAATCGTGCCTAGCGTTATAAAAACTAAGGCGCCAGATTCGCCTGTAAAAGGTCTTGCAAACACACTTATTTTCCCTGATTTAGGTTCGGCAAATATTGGCTATAAATTGGTACAGCGTTTAGCAAAGGCTGAAGCCTATGGACCATTTTTACAAGGCTTTGCAAAACCGCTTTCAGATCTTTCGCGAGGTTGTTCTGTTGAGGACATTGTAACAACTTCAGCGGTTACTTTAGTACAGGCAGGTAAAAAGGCTACTGTAAATAAGCTATAAATTTTTTAGGTTAAGGCTTTATCAATTTAAAGTCTTAACCTTTTTTTAGCAAAAATCAAGGGCTTGGGGCTTTTCAAAAAGATAAAAATGTGTTATGCTCATAGAATATTATGCGAATAATTAACAATCGTTATAAAATTTTATTTTTGTCATATACAGAGCCTCTTTACGATGAGTATTTGGTGGAAGATATACTTACTCAAAAAGAGATGAGCTTGTACATTTTTAAGATTAAAGTTTTTAACGATGCTTTTGCAAATTTTATAAAAAAGAACTTTTTGAAAATTACAAAACTTAACAATTTTTTTTTAGAAAAATCTTATGAGTTCAAGCGTATTCGAGCAGTCGATAACGAACTTGCGTCTGATGTTTTGTTTTTGTTATGCGAAAAATTTGATGCTGAAACGAATTTTTTTAACTATTTAAAAACTTGTGAATTTGATCAAAAAATTGATTTGTTTGTAGCAATTTGTCGAGCTGTTTTTTTTCTGCACGCTAATAAATTATTCTACTCAGGAATTCAAATAGACTATATTTTACTTTTTAACGACAAGGGCAAGATAAACGCAAAACTAAAAAACTTAGTTATGCGAAAATTTGATTTGTATTATAAGGTTGGGGCGAGCTACAAAAACCTTGACACAGATACTGCAATAACATTTGAAAGTGAAAAACAAAAAGATATTTTTTCTTTAGGTTTAATTTTATTGACCATCTTAAAGGGGTTTGAAGTTAATGCTATTAGCGAACGAGAAATAAAAAACTTTTCTCCCGAAGGATTAAAAAACAAAACTCAGCTAAACCAATTAAAAAACTTAATTGTAAAACTCATTTCACTAAAGTTTGACAGCACATTCGGAGCCAATGATATTATACTTGAGCTTTCAAATATTTTTCAGCGTCCATTTGATGTCATTCAAAACAAAACAAACAATCTTTTATTTCCAAGCTTTAACTCACATACTTTAGAAATGCAGCTCATTATCAGCTCTTCTTTTAAACGCGACAATTGGGTTAAAGCAGAAAATCTTTTTTTAGTGCGGGGCGAAAAAGGTGTTGGTAAAACGCGTTTTTTACAAGAACTTCAAACTCGACTTCATTTTGAAAAAATATTAACCTTTAGTCTTTACAACACAGATAAAACTGAGCTTTCAGATATATGTACACAATTTTTAGAAAAGACAAATTTATTTACACTAACAAGTCAAAAGGAAAATAAGTTTATTGAATTTAATAACATCGATGACATTCACAATAAAGATTGGGCAAAAGAATACTTTGATTTTTTTGAACAAGCTCGTAAAAATATTCAAAACATTTCTTCTAAAACTCCTGTTGTGATAATAATTGATAATGTAAATTTAATAAAAGAAAGAGAGTTTTTAAAAGGTCTTTTAGTTTTAACTAACGAAATAAGAAGCTTAAATTTTGTAATGGTTTTAAGCTATGATGAAAGTGATACAAATTTTCATAATTTTCTTGTTGAAGAAATATCGCAAATACAAAAAATAAACTTTTTTAAAATGTTGTCGTTAAAAAATTTAAGCCAAGCAAAAATAAAAACTTTAATCGATGACTTACTTTATTTTAAAGATTTGCCTGCAAAGTTTGCCGAAAGCTTTTTTTTACAATCAAATGGAAATCCGCAAAAGCTTATAAACTTACTCAACCTCGCTTTTGAAAACAAACAAATTTTTATAAACAAAAAAACGGGCTTTGCTGAATTTTCCAAAAGCTTTGCTGAAGAAACAAAAAATAAAGAAATTGCTACTCATATAATAGTTCAAAATCTTAATGAAAGACTTGCCTTTTTTTCAGAGTCCGATATTGAAATGCTAAAATTTATTGCAATCTTTAACGGACTTGTTAATGAAACTTGGATTTTTGAAAACAAAACAAGTGTAGAAAAAGAGCGTCTTTCCAAAGTTTTGCAACAGTTTAAATTATCCAAGATAATTTCGCACAGGCTAATTGATGGGTATAAAAAGTATTATATTTCCGATTATGTTTTAAAAGACTTAATATTAAAAAATTTAAGCAAAGAAGAAATTATTAAGCTTCATAAAAAAGCTGCAAGTCAAATGATGCCTTGTGTAGTTGAAACAAGCGATATGGAGGAATTAGCTTATCAATTAAAATGTTCCAATCAGCTCTCGCTTGCAAGACGGTATTATATTAAACTTGGTATTCATAATAAAAAAATAAAAAATATTTTTGGTGTTATTGATAATTTATTGTCTGCTATTGATTGTACAAAAAAAACCGAAAAACTTTTTTTAGCAAAGTTATATTTGGATTTAGGTACTTTTGTTTTTGAAACAGGAAAATTATCAAGGTCAGAAAAATATTTAAAAAAGGCGTTAAGACTTTGTAAAAATCTTGATAATGAAAAACTTCTGGCTGAAGTTTATATTCAATTAGTTTTTTTGTTTGATTTAAATTTTGAAGAAGAAAAACTTGCCTCTTGTCTAGAGCTAGCTAAAAAAATAATTCTACTCAAACCTGAAAAATATTACAGGTCGTATGCAGGAGTTTTGCGTATTCAAGCTTTATTAAGCTATGACAAAATTGAATATGACAAAGCTATAATCTTGTGTGAAAAAATATTTGAAATAGCGGATAATATTCCGGCTGCTTTAAAAGAAAAAAGCAATGCTTTAAGACTTGTTGCAAAAATATATTTCTTGCGAAAAGATTTTGACAAGGCTGAAAAAGCTTTAGAAGAAAGTGTACGCATTGCAAATAAACTTGGACATATTCGCGGTGTTTTATATGGCTACATCAACTTTGCTTTTTTGTATAATTCTAAAAACGAAAAACAAAAAGCTCTAGAATATTATCGCAAAACGCAAACCGAAAGTGTAAAGTATAAAATGATAAACAGCGAGCTTTTAGCAAATGATTATATTGCAGGTTATTATTTTGATACCAAACAATATCAGCTAAGCTATAAATATGCTTTACACAGCTTTGAACTTGCGAAAAAAAATAAAATAAGAGAAAGCATTATGAGTTTTTCTTTTTTACTTTTACATAATGCGCTAAAACTTGATAATTCAAAAATTGCAAAGTATTATTTTAATACAGTTAAAAATTTTATAAATTATGATGAATTAAATATTTATAATTATGATTTTCATAACGCGGTTGCTCAATATAATTATTATTTTAGAGACTTTGAAACAGCAAAAGAAAATTTGGAAAAGCTTAAACTGTATCAAAAGTTGAAAAGTGGTTTTGAAGTTATTTATACAGATTTTTGTTTGAGCCTTCTTGCTTTTGAAATTAATCCCTCTACTGAAAATAGCAAGAGGATTCTTCAATTAATATTAGAAAATAAAGATACTGAAAGTTTGGCCGAATATTGTTACAATGCTTTTTTAGCTTTTATGAGACAAAATAATATAGATGGTATGCGTGATATTTATACCTATCTTGTAAATATTGATGAAAACGAAATATCTATTGATGAGCGTTGTAAAATATATTTTATGTCAAGCTTTTTTGAAACTAAAAAAGCTAAGGAATATTTGTTAAATATTTTAAGACAAGCATTTACTTTAAATCTTAGGCTTTTAAAAACTTATACTTTGATTGCACTGGCGGATCATTGCATTAAAGAAAAAAACTTTAATATTGCACTGGCTTTATTTATAGAAGCGACTGTTTCAATAAAACAATTTCTTACAAAATTACCAAAAGAAAAATGGTTTACTTTTTTTACAGGAGAAAAGTTTTACATTGTTACTGAAAATATTAAGCTTTTAATGAATAAAAAAACTTCCGTCTTTTTTTCCTATTTAAGTGAAAATAAGTTTAAGCCCACGCCACGATATTTTGAAAACTTTAAGAAAAAAGATTACCGAAAATTGATAAGTTCAAAAAATAATTTTTACAATGAAATTGCACCATTCTTTTTAGGTATAAAATCCCCTGTAAATGCAGACACTAATATACTTGATAAATTAAACACAGAAATAAAAAATGATATCAATACATTTTTAAAAAAACTTGTTTGTCAAACTTTATCAACAGAGGCTTTTGTAGTTGTGGTAAAAAATAAAAAAGATGTTGATGTAATTTCACATTTTTCTTATTTAAAAAAAGAACCAAGCTTAAATCTTTTTTATAAAATTACATCATCAGATAAACACATTGTATTAGACAAAACACAACTTGAAACAATGAATCTAAAAACTGATATTCAAGCGTGTATGATGTTCCCAATTAGACGCAACTATTTAGAAGCCGACCATGACCACGATGTTTTGGCATATGTTTATTTGGAGTCCATCTACGGGATAAATTTAATTGCAAAAGATGGTTTGGCAATATTGCAAACATACAAAAATCTTTTGGGTTTATTATTGCGAAGTTTTACATTGTTTCAAAACTCTACTATCGATAAGCTTACGAAGGCTTTGTCTCGAGATGCACTTAACGCAAGGCTTGAAGATTATTCAAATCGTTATTCAATTTTTAGCTTGCTTTATTATGACTTAGATTCATTTAAACAAATTAACGACAACTATGGACACGATGTTGGAGATGTGGTTTTAGCAACAATTTCAAATGTTGCAAGTTCTATGCTTGACGAGCCTGAATTTTTAGGACGACAAGGTGGTGAAGAATTTATTGTATGCTTGCCAAATACAAATGCAACAGCCGCCTTTGAGCGTGCAGAAGAAATTCGCAAGGCTGTAGAAAAAACAAACTTTTTGGGTTACACATTTAAAATGACAATAAGTTTAGGTGTTGCAACTTATGGAAATCATTCGCACACAATTTCAGATATAATACATATGGCTGACCACGCAATGTACTTTTCAAAACAAAGCGGAAAAAATCGTACAACTGTTTGGAATGAAAATCTAAAACAAAACCGAATTTCTGTTGATGGGCTTTCACAAATCAGCGGAATGAATAATTTTTGGAAGATTGACACAACTAATTTTATTATCGAGATTTTGAAATTATCCAACTCAAACGAAAGCGACTTGAACATTATCGAAACTTATATTGAATGTGCAGGAACTTTTATCAAGGCGGAAAATGCATTGCTTGTTTTTACAAAAGACGAAAAAATTCTAAACGAATCGTATTTAAAAAAGAAGCTCGGCAGAAAACCGCCCTTTTGGTTTTCCAATGTTATTGACTTTGTTAAAGCAAAGGAAAAAGGTGTAAAAATCCTCACAGATTTTCCCGCAAACGAAACCAAAGCGATTTTCCGAAACGGTGTTTCCATACTTTTGCTTCCTATTACTTTTAAAGGACAGTTTTTAGGTGCTACGTGTTTTACTACGCAACATAATATAAAAGCGTTTAACTTTGAAGATGCGTCCATCCAAAGTTTTGCAACAAATATAATAGCACACTCGTGTTACGAAGTATATAAAACTCTCTTGTAATAAAGATGTGAAAACTACAAATAAAATTATAAGCTTACTTAAGGTTTTTGTTTTGGACTTTTTGAAATTCTAAAAGTATATGTGGCTTTTTGTTTTTAAAATCCTCATCTAAAGAAGTTAAACTCATATCTTTTATAAAGATTTCTTGAAAGTTTTTTTCAAAAAAGTTTTGCTTAAAATTGTCGAGAATTTCAAAATTTATTTTTATTTTTTTAGAATTGCAAGAAAAATAAAAAACTCCCTCATCGTCTAAAAGCTCCAAACAAAGTTCGCAAAGCTGAGTCCAATCTCGGTTTATATCCAAAACCGTTTTAGTTTTTTTTGAATTAGAAAAAGTTGGAGCATCACAAATTATAATATCATAAAGTTTGTTTTGCTTGGTATTTAAGTTTTTAAATTTGCGACTTTTTTTTAGATGAGCTTTTAGAAAAGTAAAAACATCAGCAGCAATAAAATCTGCATTATCAAAGTCCAAACCATTTAGCTTAAAATTATCTCTTGCCCAATTTAAATAATTTTTTGAAAGATCCACCGAAACAACTTTTTCGGCTTCACCTAGTTTAGCAAAAACCGAAAATGAAGCCGTATAACAAAAAAGATTTAGTACCCGCTTCCCCTTTGCAATATTAAAAATATGTCGCCTTAAAAAACGATGGTCTAAAAAAAGTCCTGTGTCCAAAAAACAATTTAAGTTTATATAAAAGCGGGCGTTTCCCTCGCTAACAATTATCCGCTTTTCTTTTTGCACATTGTCAAAACTTTGTTCCTTTGCGTTTTCTTTTCGCTTTTGACGAAGTTTAAAAAAAAAGTTTTTATCACTCGTTTCAAAAACCCGTACAATTACTTCTTTCATTGTTGCAAGCCAAGCTCGTTCTTCAGTCTCACTTTTTTCGTAAGGGCGTTTATAAAGTGCAAAAACTACATATGGCGACTCGTAAACTTGTTTGCCCTGCTCATAATACAAATCAACACACAAAGGAATTTCAGGAATATCTTTATCATAAACCCGAAAACAAAAAACTTGATTCCGTCTCGCCCACTTTAGTAAATGCCGTTTATTTTTGTTTAGCCTATTTTCAAAATATTCAACTTGTTTAAATAATTTTTCAGACACAATTTTTTAAGAAAAACCTTTTCCCGTTAAATATTAAAAAAACCTTTGAATATTTACAAAAGCTATATTTCAAATACCTTTTTTCCATGCTTCCATACTTGACGAACGCTATTTACTCCAAAATGATATAAAGCATACTCTAAGTTCGGAGCATCTAAAACTAAAATATCTGCCTGCTTACCTTTTTCCAAACTGCCGACAATATGCTCACGACAAATAGCCTTTGCCGCATTAATTGTAACTGCCCTAAAAATTTCCATAGGCGAAAGCTTCATCTTAAAACAAGCATTCCACATAGCCTGCTGAATATTTTCAGTTGGCGAAGAACCGGGATTATAATCCGTAGCAATTGCAACGCAAACTCCTGCCTCCAACATTTTTTTTGCAGGAGCATAATTCGCCGACATTAAAAAAAACGAAGTTGCTGGCAACAAAACAGCCACCGTTCCGCTTTCCGCCATATCCTTAATTCCCTGATCAGAAACCGCCATCAAATGCTCCGCCGAAACTGCACCCATCTCAGCCGCAAGCTCCGCTCCACCAAAAGACACAATTTCATCTGCGTGAATCTTTATTTTAAAGCCCAAATCCTTTGCCGCTTGCAAAACTCGCCTTGTTTGCTCCACAGAAAAAATTCCTTTTTCACAAAAAGCATCTACAAACTCCGCAATGTTTTGCTTTTTTACTTCGGGCAAAACTCTATCAATCATATAATCCAAATAATCGTCTATATTATCAAACTCAGGCGGAGTGGCGTGAGCTCCCATATAAGTAGAAACAATTTCAATAGGCTGAAGCTTATTTAATTTATTGGCAACCTTCAAAGACTTTAACTCAGTTTCTAAATCCAAGCCATAACCACTTTTTGCTTCAACCGTTGTTGTTCCATTTTTTAACATAATCCGCAAACTCTTCAACGCCTTGTCAATTAATTCCTGCTCGGTTGCTTCACGCGTTGCCCTAACGGTACTCAAAATCCCCCCGACCTCGTGAATTTCCATATAGCTCTTGCCTGCCAACTTCATCGCAAGCTCATTTTCCCGCGAGCCACCGTGCACTAAATGAGTATGGGCATCCACAAACCCCGGCACAATCACCTTCCCGCGAGCATCGACAACATCGTCCGCAAAATTCACAAAATGCTGTGGCGGTTTTCCTTCTTCAATCAAAACTATTCTTCCCGCATTTTCCAAAATAAAGCCCGAAATCGGCTCGGGATAAGTTTCTCCTGCAGTAAAAATACAATCTGACAAAAATAATTTCATATTTTATTCCTTGTTTAATTTAATTTTTTGGGCGTTCCCTGAACATCTGCACAAGTTCGTGCAGATGTTCAGGTCGGGCTATTCGGGGCTACGCCTTTCGGCTCCGACCAAAATGCAACCGAATTGTCGGTTGCATTTTGTTTTGCTTCGCGGTTTTGAAAAACCGCTCGCAACCCCTACTATCCCTAACGCGTTTACGCCATACCTAAAAACTTGGTTAAATTTTTAAGTCTCCCTATTATTCCTGCAAAAGCCTATTTTCAATTATCTGGTCTAGGCTAAAGTTTTCTACTTGTAAGTAATATGAAGCTACATTTAAAAGAGCCTCCATCGGAGTTAAACCAATGATTTCAGTTCCCACAACCGCAACTCCATAGCGTTTAGCCTCCATTTTAACCATTTCATAAGCTTGATAAAGAGAAGATTTTGTGTAGTCTGTCATATTCATAGAAACCTGTACAATTCCTCGCTCTTTTAAATCAACTCCCATAGCTTTAACAAAACGCAAGCCACCACCAATAAACCTCACCTTTCTTGCAATAGCATCGGCTACACTTAAATCGCTAGTGTTTAAGTTTACATTAAAAGCAACTAGTGGCATTCTACAACCACAAGCTGTTACCCCCGCCGATGGATGAATTTCTGTTTCACCAAAGTCGGGTTTCCATTCTGGTTTTTTTAACTTTTCAGCCATACCCTCAAACTGCCCCTTTCTAACGGTGGCAAGATTTTCACGCTGCGGGTTTGATGCTGATTTTTCATAAAGGAAAACAGGAATCTTAAAACGCTTAAAAATTTCAGCCCCTACTTCCTTTGAAAGAGCAATGCATTCGTCCATCGTGGCATTTTTTATTGGGATAAAAGGCACAACATCTGTTGCTCCCATTCGAGGATGCTCTCCCTTATGTTTCCGCAAATCTATAAGCTTTGTCGCAACTCCAATCGCTTCAAGCACAGCTTCTTTCAAAGGCTCTGGCTCCCCAATTACCGTAACAACACTTCGGTTATGGTCCTTGTCTGACTCCACATCCAAAAGTTTTACATCTTTTGTGTTTTTGAAAGGAGCAACAATTTGCTCAATAATATTGCTATCGTGTCCTTCACTAAAATTAGGCACACATTCAATTATTTTATTCATCTTAAACCTCGCTGACGCATTTTATCAAAAACCCCGTAATAATTCAAGGCTAAAAACTTCAAATATCAAAAGTTTTATAATTATTTTTTAAACTTTTGCTAACCCTTTTTCAAAGAATTTTCCCCTTGACTTTTATCTTAAATTTTCATAATCTTTAAACAAGTAGGTTTTGCGAGGTTTTATGAAAACAAATTTAAAAAATACGATATATACTTTTGTTTTACTTTTAGTGGTCGCTTTAGCTTTTGGGACGGGCTTTTTTGTTTCAAAATCTTTTTCCGACATTTCAAAACAAGAGCAAACAATAACAAGGATTTCAGAAACGGGAGAAACAAACTCCACTTATATTACTCAGCCAATTCAAGTCGCCGATACAAAATACACACAGGACGAAATGCAAAACATTAGGGTTTATGAAAACGCTAACGAGGCAGTTGTAAACATTTCCACTCAAGTTTTAGGAATGAGCTTTTTTTTCGAGCCTGTGCCAATGGATGGTGGAACAGGTTCGGGAGCAATAGTCGACCCAAGTGGTTATGTTTTGACAAACACTCATGTAATTGAAGATGCAGTTAAAATTTATATTTCGTTGTATAATGGCGACCAATACGAAGCTAAGGTTGTTGGAAAAGATATGGAAAACGATTTGGCTGTTTTGAAATTTGAGCCACCAAAAAATATTGTTCTTAAAACTATTCCATTTGGCACTTCAGCAAACTTAAAAGTGGGACAGAAAGTTTTAGCAATTGGAAATCCATTTGGTTTAGACCGTACTTTAACTGTTGGAATTGTTTCGGCTTTAGGACGCCCAATTCGAAATGACAACAATATAATTATCAATAATATGATTCAAACGGATACAGCCATCAACCCCGGTAATTCAGGAGGTCCCCTGCTTGACTCAAATGGTTTTTTGGTGGGAGTTAATACAATGATTTATTCTACATCAGGAAGTTCTGCCGGTGTGGGCTTTGCAGTTCCTGTGGATACGGCAAGACGGGTTTTGCCTGAGTTAATAAAATACGGTAGGGTTGCTCGAGGTACGATAGATGCTCAACTCGTTCAAATGAATAGCGCCATTGCTAATGCTGGAAATTATCCTGTAAACTATGGGCTATTAGTTTCGGCTGTAGAAAATGGAAGTAATGCAAAAAAAGCAGGCTTACAGGGGGGGACAAGACCTGTCCGTTATGGCTACGGTCGAAATAGTGCAATTCTTAATTTGGGTGGTGATATTATTATTGCTATAAATGGACAAGCAATAAAACAGCTTTCAGATTATTACAGTGTCTTAGAGGATAAAAAACCAAATGACGAAGTAAGCTTAACAGTTTTACGAGGCAGAAAAGAAATAACGCTAAACATTAAATTGGTTGCTCGGGAATAGCTTACAATGGTAATACTCGGTATTGATCCCGGTTTAAGTTTTACAGGTTATGGACTTATAAAAAAAAGTGGTTCCCGTTATTTTCATATTGAGCATGGTGTTATTGAAACAAAAAAAAATCAGGAGCAAGGCGAGCGACTTTTTACAATTTATGATGCTCTTTACAATTTAATAAAAATTCATAAACCTGCTTTTGCTGGTGTAGAAAGTTTGTACTTTGCAAAAAATGTTTCAAGTGGACTTTTAGTTTCGCAAGCTTTGGGCGTTATACTTTTGGTATTGAATCAGTGTGGAGTAGAAGTTTGCCAACTTGCCCCTAACACAATAAAAAAATCTGTTACGGGAGTTGCTCGAGCGGATAAAAATCAAGTGCAACAATGTGTAAAAATATTTTTAGGGCTGCCTGAAATTCCAAAGCCAGACCACGCAGCCGACGCACTCGCCATAGCAATTACTGCAGGAAACACAAATAACGCAAATCTTAAAATGAAAATGTAAGACAAGGTGGAAAAATGTTGAATAGTTTATTGGGAATTGTAAGTGAAAAATTTGAAGACAGCATAGCATTAGACACAGGTGCCATTGAATGGCTAATTTTAATGCCTACAAAGGATATGGAAAAATTAAAGCTAAACGAGGAAGTTCGCATTTATACTTATTTGCAACACCACGAAAACCTAATGCAGCTTTTTGGTTTTATAAAACCACAGGGACGACTTTTGTTTTTAGATTTGTTAAAGGTAAATGGTATCGGTCCAAAACAGGCGGTAAAAATTCTTTCAAATGTTGAAGCTCCTGAGTTTGTAGAAATTTTAAATGCGGGCGACACCAACAAACTAATTCGTATTCCGGGTATCGGAAAAATTACTGCTCAAAAAATACTTTTAACCTTGCAAGGAAAGCTTACAACCGAAAAAGATTTTTCACAAACAAGTACCGATTTTGAGTACGCTGATATTTTAACCGCCTTGACCGAAATGGGCTTTGACAGACGCCGAGCAAAAGAATGCATTGTAAAAATTGTCAGTGAAAAAAAATCAGTTTCCGAAGAAATAAACGAAAACGAACTTTTACGAGCAGCGATTATCGCGTTGTCGTCGGGCTAGACTTTTTTCACGTTACAGTTTGGAAAATATAAAGATAACATTTAATTTGTTGACTGATCAAATATCAGTTTGCGAAAAAGCTGAATTTTCACCATTTTTAGAAACGAAAACGGTACTACAATGTGCGAGGTTTTGCGACAGCAAAAATCGACAGGGTAATTGATGCAAACAATATAATTGTCAAAATTAAGCCAAGAATAGTTTTTCGTTAAAAGTTAAAACTTAAATTATTTTTTTCCTATGCCGACAATTGAGACGGTGATTACTTTTATCTTAGGCTAAAAATTTAGCGTAACTTTTACAACAAGCATAGTTTTAAAGTATGAGTTTATCTTTGTAAAAACGAGGGAATATTTTGAAAAAAATTATTAGCTATATTTTAATTTTGAGTTTTGCTTTTTTATCTTTTGCTCAAACACCGGAAACTAAGGAGATAGATAATAAAAACACAAACAGTTCTGAAACTAAAACGAACGATACAATTTCAAACACAAACGAAAAACAAAAAAAGTCCGAATACGAAAAAAAGTTAGAAACTTTAAAATACGGACTTACTTCTGATATTGTTACTTTGGTTGGAGAACTTCAAAGTAATGATGATTTGCGTTTTAATGATGAGCTTAAAAGTATTTTTTCAAAGGATAAAAATGTAAAATTAAAAAATTCTATTTTAGCTTTTTTTATTGTACAAAAAAACGATGTTCTAAAAACAGAAGTAACTGAAGCTCTTGTAAATTTTTATGACTATGGAACAGAGTTTCTAAAGGCTTGCATTCAATATTTGACTGAATTAAAAGTTCAAGATGCTACTGTCATTGAAGCCTTGCATAAAATAATTGACGAAAATAAAACTGAAATAAAAGAGCTTGCAATAATTGCATTGGGTAAACTTGGTAGTTCGGAAGATGCAGTTTATTTAACTGAAGTTTTTAAAAACGATAATGACAACGAAGCAACTTTGAATTTGATTTTTAAGCAAGCTATAATGTTAGCCTTAATCGATTTGCACGCAAATGAAACTTTTGACTTTTTAAAAGAAATTGCGGAAGATACTTACGAAAATGCTGTTGTTAGAGCTAGGGCGATTACCGCTTTGGGAAAAATAGGAAACACAGATGCTATTGAGATTTTAATAAAAGCATTTGAGGCTGATGACCCGTTAATCCGTGAAGCAACTGTCGCAGGGCTTTCAGGTTTTTCAAATAATGCTGAAGTTGATGATTTACTTTTGCAAGCATTTAAGGATGACTATTACAAGGTTCGTTTAAAAGCTATTGAAACTGCACGAGAGTCGAAAAATAATCTTGCTCTTCCTTTTATACTTTATAGAGCAAAAACAGACCCAGAGGTAGCTGTAAAAAATCTTGCAATTGAAACTCTTGCTGAGTTTAATGATGCAGAGTCTAAGGATTGGTTAAAGGAAGTTTTTGTTGATGAAAAGAACAGAACTGATTTGCGAGTTAAAGTTGCAAAAGAGCTTTTAAAAAATGACAGTGATTTTATAATTAGTGAAGTTGAAATTGCAATTTCAACTACGATTAATGATAGACAAAAAAAACGCTTTGCTTATGAGCTTGGAAAAAATATTTCAAAAATAGAAGATGCTCGTCTTGCAATGGTTTGCGAACAATTTTTGAATGATAAAGAAAGTGCATACAAAAGCATTGGTTTAGATATGTTTCAAACAAATAAGTTTTCTGAGTTAATCCCTTTAGTGCAGAGCATTGCTGAAGATAAAAAAAGTGGTGTGTTAAAAGCACGGGCTGAAAGACTGCTTGAAGCGATGGGAGTGCAAACTAACAAAGATGATGAAAACGCTACTGAAGAAACCGAGCTAGAACCGAAGGCTAAAGATGACACGACTAAAAAAACAGAATGATAAGATTTAAAATTCCTAAAGAGCTTAAAGAAGTAGCAAAAGTTTTTATAGAAAATAATTACCAAGTTTTTTTAGTAGGTGGTGCCGTTCGAGATTACTGCTTTGGAAAAAAACCAAACGACTTTGATATTGCTACAGATGCAAGTTCGACACAAGTAATTTCTCTTTTTAAAAGAGTTCTTTCAACAGGTATCCAGCACGGCACTGTTACAATTTTATACAAGGGAAAGAGTTTTGAATGCACGACTTTTCGTACAGAAGGAAAATATTCTGACTCTCGCCATCCCGACGATGTAAATTTTGTTTCCAATATTGAAGAGGATTTGTCTCGTCGTGATTTTACAATTAACGCAATGGCAATTTCGTTAAAAACAAATGAGCTTTTGGATTTGTTTGGCGGGCAGCACGATTTAAAAAACAAGTTAATAAAAACGGTCGGGCTTCCTGAAGAACGTTTTTCCGAAGATCCTTTGCGAATGTTGCGTGCCATTCGTTTTGCTTCGAGACTTAATTTTAAGCTTGATGAAAAAACAGAGCTTGCTATTAAAAAACTATCGCATAAAATTTTAAGTGTTTCAAATGAACGTATTAAAGATGAGCTTGAAAAAATATTGATGACGGGAAAACCGATTATTGGTTTGCAGCTTTTAGACAGGACGCAACTTTTGGATAAAATAATTCCGGAGCTAAGTGCGGGGCGTGGAGTAGAGCAAGGCACTTTTCACAATGCAGATGTTTTACAACATAGCTTTGTGGTTTGCAATAACACGCCTCAAAAGATAGAGCTAAGGTTAGCGGGACTTTTTCACGATATTGCAAAACCTGTTACTAAAACAGTAGACGAGTTTGGAGAAATACATTTTTACGGACACGAAAATGAAGGTGAAAAAATTACAAGACAAGTTTTGAATCGTTTAAAATTCCCAAACAAAATCATCGACAAGGTTGCCAAACTCGTCCGACACCATATGTTTAATTATACGAGTGAATGGAGCGATAAAGCTATTCGGCGTTTTATCGTGCGGGTCGGAGAAGAGAATATCGACGACTTGCTACATTTAAGATTAGCTGATATAAGCGGTTTAAAAAAAGTCAATGCTGATATTTCGCATATCTTAGAATTAAAAACACGAATAGAAAAAATTATTGAAAATAAAAATTGCTTGAGTTTAAAAAGTTTAAAAATAAATGGAAGTGATTTAATTGCTTTAGGAATTCCAAAGGGAAGGGTTATAGGGCAAATCTTAAACGAACTTTTTCAAGTTGTTTTAGATGACCCATCTGAAAATGAAAAAAATAAACTTTTACACATTGCAAAAAAACTAAAAGAAAAATATTTAGTTTAATGCAATGTTTAAAATTCCTATGAATTAGGCTAACGAGCGAACTTTAAGTTCACGAGAGCTACGAATTTTCGTACACTTCAGCGAGGAGCGTAGCTCTGGTTTGCTTAGGTGGGAATTTTTTGGAGAAAAAAATTCCCACCCGACTTTGCCAGATTTGCGGAAAAAACTCATCGCTAAGTTTAGAACTCCTTGCCCATCTAAAGCAAGGAGATAAGCATTTTTCGCAAGGCACGAACAAGTCTTATAAATGTTAATATTCCAAAGTCATTTAATAAACTCACCATCTAGTCGGTGAAATTAAATCTTGGCAATAATTTTATGAGTTATTGAATTTACCTGTGTTTTTTGTGCTTATTTCTTTGGAATTAGCTAAAATTACTTGAATATGCGGCTTTTTTTCAAGATGTTAAAATTTTTCCTTGTTTTTTTTAGTTAATTTTAGTATATTAGTAGCAATTCAAAAAGAAATTTAAGGAGATTTATAAATGGCTAAACAATTATTGTTTAATGAAGAAGCAAGAAAAAAACTGCTTTCAGGTGTAGAACAAATTTCTAATGCTGTAAAAGTGACTTTAGGTCCAAAGGGACGAAATGTACTTTTAAGCAAATCTTACGGGGCACCTACCGTAACAAAAGACGGCGTTTCGGTCGCTAAGGAAATCGAATTGGAAGATCCATTCGAAAATATGGGAGCACAGCTTTTGCGAGAAGTTGCTTCAAAAACTAACGATGTCGCTGGTGATGGTACGACAACGGCTACAGTTTTGGCGTACTCAATGATAAAAGAAGGCTTAAAGGCTGTTGCCGCAGGGCTTACTCCGCTTGAACTAAAGCGTGGTATGGATAAGGCTGTTGTAGTTGCCGTAGAGGAAATTAAAAAGAACTCAAAAACAGTTAAGGGTTCGGCAGATGTGGCTCACGTTGCATCGGTTTCTGCAAACAATGACGAAGAGATTGGAAAGATCTTAGCAGATGCTATTGAAAAGGTCGGAAAAGACGGCGTTATTGATGTACAAGAAGCAAAAACGATGGATACAACTACCGATTTTGTAGAAGGTATGCAGTTTGACCGTGGTTATATTTCGCCATATTTTGTAACAGACCACGAACGAATGGAAGCTGTTTTCGAGGATTCTTATATTTTAATTTACGACAAAACGATTTCCACAATGAAAGACCTTTTGCCCTTGTTGGAACAAGTTGCACAGTCAGGTCGTCAGCTTTTGATTATTGCAGAAGATGTTGATGGCGAAGCTCTTGCAACCTTGATTGTAAATAATTTGCGAGGTGCATTAAAAACTTGTGCGATTAAGGCTCCGGGTTTTGGCGACCGCCGAAAAGAAATGTTGGAAGACATTGCAATTTTAACGGGCGGACAAGTGATTTCTGAAGATGTTGGCTTAAAACTTGAAAGTGCTAATTTGGATATGCTTGGAGTTGCAAAGACTGTCAAAGTTGATAAAGAAAACACAACTATCATTGACGGTGCAGGCAAGAAAAAAGAAATCGAAGAGCGAGTTGCACAAATTAAACGACAAGTGGAAACAAGCGACTCTGAATACGATATCGAAAAACTTCAAGAGCGTTTAGCAAAACTTGTTGGTGGCGTTGCTGTAATTAATATCGGTGCTGTAACAGAAGTTGAAATGAAAGAAAAGAAGCATCGAGTTGAGGACGCTCTTTCAGCAACTCGTGCCGCTATTGAAGAAGGCGTTGTAGCTGGTGGTGGCTTAGCTTTAATCAATGCAGCAAACGCTTTGGAAAAGGCGGACACTTCTACACTCACTCAGGATGAGTTTGCAGGCTTTAAGATTGTAAAGCGAGCCTTAGAAGAACCAATTCGCCAAATTGCAGAAAATGCAGGGCTTGATGGTGCTGTTATTGCAGAAAAGGCAAAAGAAAAAAAGAACATCGGTTTTGATGCTACAAAGATGAAGTGGGTTGATATGATCGATGCAGGAATTATGGATCCTACAAAGGTAACTCGCTCGGCATTGCAAAATGCGGCTTCTGTTGCAAGCTTGCTCTTAACAACCGAGTGTGCAATTGCTGACATTCCTGAACCAAAGTCTGCAGCACCTGCTATGCCTGAGATGGGCGGAATGTATTAAACTTTTTCGCAAATAATCGGACATCGGCTGAGGTGCGTTAGTTTACAAAAAGTAATGCTCAGCGTACAACAAACGCATGCTTGCTTTTTGTTCGTGCTGAGTTTGTATTGTCTATTTGCGAAAGGCATTTATATGCTTTATCATATCGCAAAGGTGTACATTCAAAAATATTAAAACGAATGTACACCTTTCAAAGTTTCGCTGATTGTGTTTTGGTTTTTTGATACTGGTTTAAAACTGTAAAGCTTGTAAAAAGCTCTAAATACTTTTTAGCTAATCCCAAAATTATTTTTTAATATAAAGTCTAAACACAGTTTTCCATAATATTATTTTAATGAACTTTCTTTATCAGTTTTATAAATTTAAAAATATCAGTCATTAGCAAACATAATTTTTATTAAGCTCGGATAAAAGTACAATTAGTTTATGGCTATTGAAAAAAAGCTTATAAAAAGATAAGATAGGCTAACAAAAATTTAAGGAGAGGACAAATGAAAATTTTACCAAAGACAAAAATTGTTGCAACGCTGGGTCCCGCTTCCGATACGGAGGCGACTTTACGCGAACTTTTTTTAGCTGGTGTAAATGTTTGTAGGATAAATTTTTCACACGGCACACATAAGGAGCATTTAGAAAAAATTAAACTAATTAAAAAATTGCGTAAAGAAATGAAACTTCCCATTGCGATTCTGACGGATTTACAAGGTCCCAAAATTCGAGTTGGTAATTTTGAAAATGATACGGAAGATATTATAATGGGACAGGAATTTACTTTTACAACTAGGGAGATTGTTGGAACGAATCAAATTGTTTCGATTTCTTACAAGCGTTTAGCTGAAGATGTAAAAGTCGGTTCTAATATTTTGGTAAATGACGGGCTTTTAGATTTTAAGGTTATTGATATTCCAAACAAAACTGATGTAGAATGTGTAGCTTTGAACAGTGGTAAAATAAGTAATCATAAGGGCGTAAATATTCCCGGAATTTATATGAATGTGCCTTTTTTAAGTAAAAAGGATATTGACGATTTACATTTTGCTGTTGAAAATGGAGTTGACTTTGTGGCGGCTTCATTTACACAAAAAAAAGAAAATATTTTACAAGTTAAAAAAATTATTGAGGAGCTTAATGGCACTCAAGAAATAATTGCAAAAATCGAAAACCAAGAAGGCTTAAATAATGCTAAAGAAATTTTAGAAGTAGCTGACGGCATTATGGTAGCGCGTGGAGATTTAGGTGTAGAAGTAAAAGCTGCCCTCGTAGCCTTTGCTCAAAAAAATTTAATCGATTTGGCAAATTCTATGAGCAAGCCTGTTATCACCGCTACACAAATGCTTGAGTCGATGACACAAAATATTCGTCCGACTCGTGCCGAAGTTGCGGATATAACAAATGCGATTTTAGACGGCACTTCCTGTGTAATGCTTTCTGCGGAAACAGCTGTTGGTAAGTATCCAATCGAGTCTGTAAAAATGATGCGTGAAATTGCAACTACTACTGAAAAAACAATGGACTATAAAAAGCTCACAAAGAAAGTACGCAAAACTGAAAACACAAGCATTACAAACGAAATCGCCCATGCCACTTGTAATATTTCATCACGCTTAAATATCGACACAATTATTACAGCGACCACTTCAGGTTTTACGGCACGGAACATTGCCCGTTTTAAACCAAGAGCTAATATTCTTGCACTTACTAGTGATGAAAATATTTTTCGGCGTCTTGCCTTGTTTTGGGGAGTTCAGCCCGTTCTTTCAAGACGCTATACCGGTACAGACGATATGATTAAAATTTCTGAAGAGGATGCAAAAGCTTCGGGCTTTGTTGATGAGGGCGAGCTTGTCGTTTTAACGTCTGGTATTCCAGTTGGGCAGGTTGGCACAACAAACTTATTAACAGTTAAAAAAATTTTTTAACACTTGATTTTTGCTTCTTTGTTAATTAAAATGTAAAAGATATGTCTGACTTATTTGTAAGCGAAGTCTTGGTTTTATTTTTTTTACTGGTTGTGCTTTTGCGACCATTTTCAAAGGCTTTGAAGAATCTGCCTTCGGTTTTGATTTTTCCGATAATTGCATTTTTTTTGTCGGTTTTGGTAATTGTTGGACAAGGTTTGTATTTTTCTACTTTTTTGATTTTAGTTTTGTCGGTTGTGGTTTTCCTTTTTGTATTACCAAAGTTTGCAGCCTTTGTAATGGGACTATCGACAAAAATTTATTCGACTGTTGAAATCGTAGTGCATTCTTTGGGTTTGGTTTTAGTTTTGGCTTTGCTTTTTTTAGTTTGGAAATTTGCTCCTGAAAGTCTGCCAAATATGCAAGGAAAAATTGTGAGGGAAAAACTGGAGCTTAAAAACTTTTCTGAAAGCTCTGTGGAGGTTTTGCTTTTAACCGATTCTAAAACGAATGCACCGGTAAATCCTAAAAATGCAAAAACAAGTATTATTTTTCTGCCCAATGTAAAAAAATCTTTTTATAAAACAAATGTTCCTATGCTAAATTTTTTGACACAAGGTTACAAAGTTATTTGTGTTGAAAACTTTGAAAAAGTTTTTCCCGCTCTACCTAAAAACTTTTACAATTTTTCAGGTTCGGCATTTTTGCTTTTACAAAAGGTTTTAAACTCAAAAGATGGTTCGGAGTTAAAATTGCCTTCTGTGGAAAACGAAGCAAAGTTTGTGGAAGCCTTAAAAGCAATTATAAAAAAAAGCTCAGCGGATAATATTTATATTTTTTCAGAAGGGATGTACAGCAATGCTTTGTTGAAAAATTTTGATACAAATTTTGCTGAGGATGTAAGAGGAGCTTTTTTTGTTTATGATAAAAACACCTTGTCTGAGATAGAAGAAACGGCTTGGGCTTTTTCGACAAGTTATAACAAGCAGATTATTTTTGATGAGAAGTTGAAAAATGCTAAATTCTTTTTTTATGCTGTACCTGAAAATTTTTTTTGTAGGTTTTCGGAAATACGAGGCGATGATCTTTTAATGGCAAATTTGTTGGGAGCTGAGTTAGATACAGGACGAAAAACTAGGCTAGAAATAGCGAATATATTTGAAAAATGGATTTATGTAAAAGAATAAGTTTTACAGTAACCTTATACTTGTTTTAAATGTTATCTATACTAGTGAAACTTGTTTATTATAAAGTTATATTTGGCAATATCTAGAAATTTTAATAAGGTTTTCTTAAAATTGTCATAATACATTCAGGGTAGTTTTTAAAGAATCTTTTAGAAATACCTGTTTGTTCTAAATTTTCTGTAATAGAGAATAGGGGTTTTTATGTTGAAAAAAGTTAGTGCAGTATTTATAAGTTTGTTTTTTTTGATGAGTCTTTTTGCACAAGAAGACGGTTGGTACAAAGATAAAAAAATAAAAAAAATTCAGTTTGACGGGCTAAAAACAATTTCGCCAACAACAATGGCTGTAATTTTTGATAAATATAAGGGTGAAGTTCTTTCAGACGCTAACTATCTCGAAATTGTACAAAAGCTTTACGAGCTTGAATATTTTACAAGTGATATTGTTACAAAGGTTCTGCCAACCGATGAAACATATAGCGAAGTAAATTTGGTGTTTGAAGTAAAGGAACTGCCTTCTGTGGCAGGATATAAATTTACAGGGCTTCGAAGGCTTAGCAGTACTGAAATTCTAAAAGTAATACTTTTAAAAAAAGGCGACATCTTTAATGAAGCAAAAGCAAAGACTGATAAACAAAATGTTGATATGCTCCTTGTTGCGAAGGGCTTTGCAACAGGAACTGCCACAATGGAATACACCATTAACGAGGCTGAAAACACTGTTACTATTGAATATACTATTGTTGAGGGAAAGCAAACCGTTATTAACACGATTAACTTTGAAGGAGCAACCGTTTTTAATGATCGCAAGCTAAAAAAAGCTCTTGCATCTAAGGAAAAATCTGTTTTCAATCAGGGAGCATATCAATTAGCAAATATTCAACAAGATAAGATAAATATACAGCTTTTGTACGGGGAAAAGGGCTATATTACTGCTAATGTGGAAACTGTAAAAGAGGAGCGAGACGAAAATTCTGACCCCGAACGAAACTTAATAAACTTGACCTATGTTATAAAAGAAGGCGAGCAGTATTTTTATGGAACCGTGGACTTTGTTGGTAATAAAATTTTTTCAACTGAGGAACTTCAAAAAAACTTTAAGTTTAAGCAAGGAGAGCTTTTAAATGTAACAAAGGTACAAGAAGCTGTGTCAAAGGTTTTTGATACTTATTATGAAAACGGCTATATGATGGCAAATATCCAGCCAACTCAATCAATAGACCCTATCACAAAAGAAGTAAATATGCAAATCGCAATTAACGAGGGCGAGCGAAGTCATATTGAAAATATTATAATCAAGGGAAATACAAAAACTCACGAAGATGTAATTCGCAGGGAGCTTGTGATTGAAGAGGGGGATGTTTTTTCTAAATCTAAGATTGAAACTAGCTTGCGAAGTCTTTATAGCTTGCAATATTTTTCCAGCGTAATTCCAGAACCGCAACCTGGCTCAGAAGCAAATCTTGTAGATTTAATAATTAACGTAGAAGAGCAGCAAACAACAAGTGTCGGTTTTGGTATAACTTTTTCAGGCTCATCAGACCCGAATGCTTTTCCTCTATCTGCTTTTGTAAATTGGAACGAAAAAAACTTTTTAGGGCGTGGTTCAAACTTTGATGTAGGTCTTAATGCAGGTCCTTACGAACAGAGCTTAAAAGCAGGCTATACCGAAAACTGGTTTTTAGGAAGCCCTGTGAGTCTCGGGTTTAATGCAGGAGTAACGCACCAAAAACTATCTGCCTTACAAGACATTCAATATCCTTTTGGTATTCCTGACCCCTTTATGACTGAAGAAGAAGCAAAGATGGGAGATAACAAAATTGCAAACGCTTATTCTATGAAGTATCACCGATGGGAACTTTCTTTTGGGATAAACTCTGGTTATACATGGGCAAAGAAATTTGCTCTTATCCGACTTTTTGGCGGCTTTAACTTCAATCTGGTTAAAAACTTATATGATACAGCACATTTTCGTCCTTTCGATAAAAAAATTCGCAGTGAGCAAAAAAGATGGAGCCTAAGCAATAGTTTTTACACACAGCTTTCTCTAGACGCTAGAGATAATATGTATGACCCATCAACGGGTTGGCTTTTAAGCCAAAATTTTGCTTTTTTTGGAATTATCCCGAAAGTTGAAAACGAATATTTTTTCCGCTCAACTACAAAGGGTGAACTTTACTTTACTCTTTTAGATCATCCCGTAACAGATTACTGGCGTTTAAAATTTGTTTTAGCCTTTTACACAGGGCTTACAATGCAAGTCCCCCTTCAAAAAGAACCTATTAGCTTTGCTAGTAAACTCGGGGTAGATGGTATGTTTGTTGGGCGTGGCTGGTCAATGCTTGGAACAGCTGGAATAGGTGATGTGCTTTTAAATCATTGGGCAGAATTCAGAATGCCTTTAGCACCGGGAATTTTAGGCTTTGACTTTTTCTTTGAAGCAGCAGCAGTAAAACCTACTGTCGAAAGTTTTAAAACCCTCAACATCAACGACTATTATTTCAGTTTTGGTCCGGGACTTCGATTTTTGCTACCACAATTTCCTCTGCGGTTAATGTTTGCTAACACTTTCCGTTCAAACAATGGCAAACCCTATTGGCGTAATGGAAAAGGTGCGGACTGGCAGTTTGTGCTTTCATTTAATATTCCGAATAATTAGCTCGAAATAGATATTAAGCATATTTGGGCGTTCCCCTCACTATCGTTCGGGTCGGCGTATTCAAAGCTCTCGCTTTGGCTCCGACCAAAATTGTGGCGTAAATTATCGCCACAATTTTGTTTTGGTTTGCATTTTGAAAAATGCAAACCAACTTTGAATGTGCCTAACGCTCACTTTAGAAAAACATCCTTGTTTTTCTAAAGTGGACGAGTTTTTTGTTTACAAAAAACTCGCTAGATGCTTTATACTAACTCGCCGTCCGTGGCGAGAGTCTTGAAAAACGTCCGTGTTTTTTGTTACCCGTCGAGTTTTGCAACTTGACAAAATTGGTGTTGCAAAACATCGATGTTGCTTTGTACTAGCCCGCCGTCCGTGTCGGGAGAAAAAACATCCGTGTTTTTTCAATGTGAGTTCTGCCCTTTTGTTAAATGACCTTTAAAGCGAGTTTCCTTGCACGGCTACGATTTTCTTAAAGTAGGCACACGAATGTGTGCCAGAAAATATGGTTTTCTTATTTGGTAAAATCTATAAACCTAGCCACTTACACCTTAAACTTTCCAACCTCATCGTTAAGCGAGTCGATAGCGTTTTTGTTTTGATGTGCCATTTCTTGAACTTCCTGCACAGCATTGTTGATTTGAACAACACCACTTGCCATTTCGTTCATATTGTCAGTTATCATTCGAGTAAGTTCGTCTAGCTTTTGCATTTCGCTTGCAACTGCACGTCCACCCGAAAGCATTTCTGCCGAGCCACCTTTTACTTCGCTTGTAACTTCGGTGATAGTTTTAATTGTCTCTAAAACTTCCTTGTTACCACGGTCTTGTTCTTGCATAGCAATTACAATTTGTCTTTCGCTTTCGGAAATTTCGTTCGTTAAGGAGTAAAATTCTTCATATAATTTTGTTACTACATTTCCAGCTTCACGAACATTTTCAATAATCGAAAGTGTTTCTTTTATCATACCAGTAATTTGTTTTCCCTGAACGCTGGATTCTTCAGCAAGTTTCCTGATTTCGTCAGCAACAACTGCAAAACCTTTTCCGGCGTCGCCAGCGTGTGCCGCCTCAATTGCAGCGTTCATCGCTAAAAGATTTGTCTGCCCTGCGATATTTTGAACGACAATTGCCGCTTCGCTAAGTTCGTCCGACTTTTCAGCAATTTGTCTAATAAAATCAGCAGCGTCGGTTGAGCGACTTCTTCCTGTAACGGACTTTTCGTGCAAGTTTTCAATTGCTTTTCCTATTTTGCCTAACTGTGTCGAAATCGAGGCAATATTTGTAACCATTTCCTCGATGGAAGCAGATGACTGCGTTACACTTGCTGCTTGAGTTTCAATGCTCGTATTTAACTGCTCAATCGTACGGATAATTTCTTCCATCGTGGCAGATGTTTCGGTAACGCTTGCCGACTGATTTATAACCTGTTGCTTTACACCTTCGATATTACTGCTTATTTGATTGATTGCACTTGCAGTTTCAGTCATATTTGCAGAAAGATTTCCACCTTGTTTTTGTATAATGCTTGTATTTTCGCCGACCTTTTTTGTAGCCAAACGAATTTTTTCCATTGTCTTATTAAAATAGGCAGCCATTTGTGTAAGTTCATCATTTCCGCGTACCGGCAACCGCACTGTGAGATCACCTTCTCCTTCAGAAATATCTTTTAATGCTAAAACAGAAAGTTTTAAAGGTTTGATAATTCTTATTAT
>JARGFC010000061.1:0-7460 GCA_038397925.1 Treponemataceae bacterium | reverse complement strand
ATTTACTTGACCCCAAAACTGATTGGGTTTTTAAGTTGATGTTTACAAAAGGCGAAAAAGGCAACAAAGCGTTAATTAGTTTCCTAAATGCGTTTTTGGCTGACACTTACGGCGAAATAAAAACCGCCGATGTTTTGAACACGGAAATAATCCGTGACAGTCCGAATGCCGAAACTTACCGTTTGGATTTACTAGTTAAAACAGACAATCGCCTAGTCGTAAACATCGAAATGCAGCAGTTTTGGCAAAGCAGTTACCCTCGTCGTGTTGCGATGTACTTATTCGAAACGGTCGCTCCTTTTTAAGTTTGCATCCAAAGCACAACGAGCCACTTTACGCCATTAGTTTTACAGTTTTTGGTGAAAATGTGCCTGAAAAAATTCAACTGCCCACAGGCTCAAAAGATTCGGGCTTTGAGTTTTTCTATCTTGAATTAAATAAAGAAATAGCGTACACTATGAATAAGCATATAAATAACTACACTGCGAAAGATTATTGGATACGCTTTTTAGCAAATTACAAAAACGACACAAATACAGATGAATTGGAAACTTTATGTAAACGAAATCAGGGGGTAAATATGGCGAATGAAGTATTGCTTACAGTTACCGAAGAAGAAAGACGCATTGCACGTGAAATTTCTGAAAACAATTATCAAAGAATGATCAAATTTGAAAGTGAAATAGCCAGAGAAAAAGGATACAACAAAGGACGCACCGAAGGACTTGCCGAAGGATATGAAAAAGGCGAAGCGAGTGGTATACAAAAAGGCTTAGATCAAGGTTTAGCAGAAGGCTTAAGCCAAGGCGAATTAAAAAAAGCTCGGGAAACGGCTAGAAATCTATTAGAAATTGGGCTTTCTGTTGCACAAATATCTAAAGCTACAGGTCTGTCCGAGTCAGAAATCGATGAGTTGTAAAATCTCCTAAAAGCGGATACGAGTGTTTTTTCTCTCACCACTGATGGCGGATAAGTATTTTGCTTGTGCGAGTTTTAAATTTTCCGTGCATTATAAATAAAAAATTTAAAACTCGTTCACTTTAGAAAACACGGATGTTTTTTCTAAAGTGCAAATATAAGTACAAAACTTCACAAATTTACTAAATATTTACAAAAAAACAAACTTTTTTAAACTTTTTTCTCAAAGATGCATAAAAAAAACAAAATAATTAGCTATATTAGGTATAAGACTTTAAGGAGGTCTAAATGAAAAAAAACTTTTATTTTGTGGTTTTAGCTTTTATGCTAATTTTGTTTTCGTGCACAGGTTTTGAAGTTCAGCCTAAGTTTGTTACGGTTTTTGGTTTGGAAGAAAAAAATGTCAACCTAGAAACCTACGAAAGACTAGCTGACAATTCTGTGAGACTCACCTTTTCTGATCTGGCAGAAGTTTTGGATGTGGCAGTTCATAAGTCGGCTGAACAGCAACTTGTGTGCAGCATCGAAAAAGAAGAAGCTGGCAAAATCCACCTTATTCGTATTGCAGATGAAATTGGAATTGGTGAAAATTACAGTGTTGTCGGAAAAGTCAAAAGTGGAAAAACGACTCAAGACTTTAATTTGAAGTTTATCGGAGCGAACATAAATCCTGCCCGTATGAGCTTTGTTGAATACAAGCCGACTCATTCATCTGCAAAAGCTTCCGACCCTGAGTTTATAAAACTAAAAGTAGAGGAAGCAGGAAACTTGAGTGAGTTTGTAATTCGTGGTGTCGGCGACAAAAAAAGCCCCGACTATTTTTTCCCACCTTGTGAAGTTTCAAAGGGTGAAATAATTCTTGTACATCTTCACGCAAAGGCTGAAAAAAATGCCGACGCAAATTTTGAGGACGAAACAGGTGAAAACATTTCCAGCGACATAAAACGAATGCGTGACTTTTATGCTCGCAATTTTGAAAAACCGGCAAAAAGAGATACCTGTGTTGTTTTGCTTGATGATGGAAACGAAAAGATTTTTGATTTTTTAGTTTATGTGCAGAAAAAAGGTTTTGTAGATGGCGAAATTATTTGGAGTGAAGAAGCAAAAAGTTTAATTAGCAAATTGGAAAAAACAGATTTAAAAGAAGCATTTGAAATACAATGCAAAAATCTCACTCCTGAAAACATCAGTCCAACTTATAGCTTGGTAAAAATAAATGGTGTTTGGAAAAGAGAAAAATATAACAGGGAAAAAAGCAAATGAAATTTAAGGGCTTTTCACCCGTATATTTAAGAAATCGCTTTCGTGATATATACGCAAAAATACTTGCAGCTCAAGTTTGTGTAATTTGCGAAAGCGAAACCTATTCCGCAATTTCGATTTGCAAGGCTTGTGAAGAAAAATTTTTCAAGTCGTGTTTAGATTTGCATTTTTATGAAACTGAAAAATTTTGTAAAGTTTGTGGCAAAGCTTTGATTTCTGAAATTGCGGTTTGTCAGCGTTGCAAAAAAAACTTTATTCATAAAGAAATTCCTCAGCCTAAATATAGCGATGAGGATAAAAGAATACAAGAAAAAACAAAAGTTTTTTTTGAAAGAAACTTTGCGTTGTTTCCATACATTGGGACGGGACAAAAAATTGTAAGTAGCTGGAAAAATACAGGCGTTAGAAATTACGCTGAAATTTTTTCAAAGTATATTTTGCAGTTTTTAAAATCACAAAACGAATTGGCAAGTTTGAGTATTGTTCCTGTCCCGCCTCGTCCTACAAAATTAAAAACAAAAGGCTGGGACCAAATAGCGGATTTAGCCAGTGAGTTGCAGGCGTCGGGAAAAAAAGTTTTAAATCTTTTAAAACGCTATGATGGAGTTTCGCAAAAGCATGCAAGTAAATTAGAGCGGGCTAAAAACTTGCAAGGGAAATTTTACACAAGTAAAAATGCAAAAAACAAAATGCCTGAAACTGTGATTTTGTTGGACGATATAATTACAACGGGTGCAACGATAAACGAATGTAGCAAGGTTTTAATAGAAGCAGGTTGTAAAAAAATTTATTCCTTGTGCTTGTTTTTTGACTGAATAAAACAATTTATACTTTATTTGGGCGTAAAAACTCAAGGCTAGTTTTAGGATACGATGTGCCACTTTTGCGAAAAATACTCATAGTGAGTTTAATCCCTTTCGCTTTAGGTAAGCACATTTAGTAAAACTTGCAATGTATGGTTGAACTTCTAAAAATATAAGTTCAACCATCGTAGCCTCTAGACAATATTTTTTTAATTTTATAAAATGGACAAAAATGCCGATGTTAAAAGTGGAAAGGATTATGAAAAAAAATATTTTAACTTTAGTGTTTAGTTTATTTTGCTTTGCTGGAGTAGCTCAAGTTACTAATTTTAAAACGGTAAATAGAATGGCGGCTGTAAATTGTTTAACAAAGGCAACGGAGGAAGTCGCTGCCGAAAATTGGGCAAATGCTGTTTTTTATGCAAATTTGGGTTCAGCATACGATGGTAGTATTGCAGATTTCCCATATGTTTTAGCCCTCTGCTACGAAAAGCTAGAGCGTTCTCTTTATGATCAGCTTGCCTTTGCGGAAGAAGCTTGTAATCCTAATATGAATTGGCGTTATTATAATCGGGATGATGCCTTGCTTTTAACTGCTCGCATTTACGCTCTTACGGGGCGTTATAATGAAGCATTAGCAATAACATCAAAGTTCACGAATGAAAGTGCCGACATCGACTATGTAAAACTTTTGTCTTATTATGGACTTTATCAATATCAAAATGCCCGTTCGCTTTTAATGGATGCTTTGGACAAGTGGGCTTTTGATTTTCGCTTTGCTCATATATTTTTACAAAACGAAACTAGCTCTGCAAAAACAGTGACTACTAATGCCATTGCCGAAAAAATAATTGCTAGGGCATATGTTTGGGAAAACTCAAATCCGGAAGTTTTAGTTTTACTTACCCCTTTTGAAAAAGACCGCAACGAAACAATTAGGCGTTTAAAAGTTTATCGGGAGATGTATGCTCCTTTTACTCAATCTTATACTCCTGCTGATCTTTATTTGCGTTCTTATGCTCTTTTGCTTTCTCTTAACTTTGGTATTATTTCGGAAAAAATTGCTGTGGATGAATTTTTTAATATGACGGCTGTTTTTGTCAATCCCTTGACTCAAATGAAAATGCGAGCAAAGGGATTTTATGCCAAGCATTTAGAAGAGCTTTGTCGGTTAGTGCAAGGTAAAAGTTTGCGTGATAAAATTGCGGAAACAATTGTGCAGTATGAGGATTGTATTTTTGATGACGAGGGAGATGGTTTACTTAATTCAATTATTTTTTATGAAAGTGGTCGCCCCTCTTTGGCAATCTTTGATACAAACCAAGATGGAAAGGTAGATGTTACTGTAGCCTGTAATTTCGGTATCCCAACAGAAATTGAAGTCCTAGCAACAAATACAAAAATTACATATGACGAATATCCAAATGTTAATCGGGCAAGTTTTGAAGGAGACCTTTATGTAATGCGTCCTACCGATTTAAGATTTAGCCCTGTGAATTTACAAGCATTAAAATTAAATCTTTTTGGTTTAACTTCAGCTTATTCAAATATGTACATTCTGACACAAAACAAAAGAACACCAGCTTTGAGTAAACACGCACTTGTACAAGCCGCCGCTTATGTGGAATCGCCGATTGGTGAAAACATAATTGACAGGGTTTTACTTTCAAAAGGTGTTGCAATAAGTTCTCAAAGTTTAATCGGCGATCAAGTTGTCGCAACAGCTAATTACAAAAATGGTATTATTTCAAGGCGTATACTTGACAGAGACTGTGATGGTTATTTTGAAACACTCCAAACTTACGATAAAGCTGGCAAGCTTCTAACTGTTTCCGTAGATATTAACCGCAACAAAATTTACGAATACAGTGAAAAACATGAGCCGACAACCGTTCATAAAATCTGGGACGATGATGAGGACGGAAACTGGGACGTACTTTTTACGCAAATGGGACGCTACTCACTCGTAAAATGGATTCACCCAATTACAGATGAAGTTGTGCAAGTTGATTTTGTAGATTCAATTCCAAAAGCTATAAATTATTTAGGACAACGCACCGAGCTTTACGCTGACGCAAAAAACAATTTCTTTTGGGTTGGAAAAAATATAGACAGCAAGGCTATTAGCTTAAAAATAGAAAAAGAAATCAAAACTTATTTTAGCTTAAGCCCTGTGGAAGTTATTTCATACAGCTTGACCATCGAAGGATATAATATTTTTGCAGTTAAATCTGGTAGCGTAATTTTCGCACAAGTTATTGGAAAAGCAGAATAATTTTTATATTTAGCTTTGTGAAAATTTAGCACAGTATTTAACTTAACTCGCTAGTTTTCTTGTATTTTTCGTTTGCTGTCTGCCGATATTTTTTCATCTTTTCGTGGAACAAATCTCCATTTGTCGGTGGAGTATAGGTTATGGCGTTTGCCCCTGCGTCAATTGTTTTTTGAATTGATTCGTCTGTCGGTCCGCCTGTTGCGATAATTGGCAAGTCGGGGTATTTTTTTCGGATTTTTTTTACAAGCTCTACTGTTTTTTCGCCACCGCTTACATTAAGAATATTGATGCCTACATCAAGTCTTGATTGGATATCGGTACGCTCCGATACAACTGTATATACAATGGGACAGTCGACCGTTTTACGCAAAGCCTTAATTGTTTTCAATGTTGTCGGGGCATTTACAACTACAGCAATGCAACCGTGACTTTCAGCAAAAAGCCCCATTTGTGCCGAACGATTTCCGCCCGTTGTTCCGCCACCAACACCGGCAAAAACAGGAACTTGGGAAATAGCTGTTATCGCCGAAAAAATTGCAGGATGAGGCGTAAAAGGATAAACGGCAAAAACAGCATCAGCGTTGTTGTTCATAATTATTGCAATGTCAGTTGTAAAAATCAAGGACTTAATTCGTTTGCCGTAAAAGCGAATTCCTGAAGCGTTGTAAATTACGCTTGGAAGTATAATTGTATCAGATTTAAGTTGTGTTGAAATTTCAGGAACGAATTTTCGGTTTTCTTTTTTCATATTGTTTCCTCATTAGAAACTTTTGTTGTATAGAAAGTTATTAGGGTAAATCAGCAATGAAACTATTTATATTTTTTATTATAGCAATTGCTAAGTTTACCGTATTTTGAAAATCGCTCAATTTAGCATAGCAATAATGCGTATGTGCATATCGCACAGGAATGCCCAAAACTAAAACAGGCACCGCTTCCGTAACACGATGAATTACGCCCGCATTAGTACTGCCACCACTTCGCACTGCAAGTTGATATGGAATTTTTTCCTGCTCGGCAGTACGCACCGCAAAATCCAAAAACCCATAATGACTAATATAACTATTATCTTTTATACGAATTTGAACGCCCTTGCCGAGTGCTCCTTGAGAATTAAACTCGTCAGTAAAAAAATCGTCCGAAGGTGAGCCTTCAAAAACAATTGCAAGTTTAGGTTTTACTTTGCGTGTGGTAATTTCTGCACCGCGAGTTCCAACTTCTTCTTGGCTTGCTAAAGCACCAACAAGCTCTACTGGTAAATTTCCCGCTTCATCTTGAAAATGTTCAAGAGTTTTTAAAACCGCAGCACAACCTAAACGATTGTCAAAAGCTTTTCCTAACATCGTTCCATTTTTTTCATTCACTTCAAAATTAACATAGGGTATAACAGGATTGCCAACCCTGATTTTATAATCATTGATAACTTCATCTCGACTCGTTGCCCCAACATCAAGTTTCAAATCTTCAAAGCTCAATTTTTTTTCGCGTTCCGACTGCGTCATAAAATGTGGAGGTTTTGAAGCAACAATACCTTTTATATATTCGTGCTTTGTCTGTACAGTAAAAATTTGTGCGGCAACATTTTCGACAACCCAACCGCCCAAGGGCAAAACTTTTAGCAAGCCATTTCCTTCAATCGCTTGCACCATAAAAGCAACTTCATCTAAATGTGCATCCAACATTAAAGACGGTTTTCCCTCGTCCTTTGCATCAAAACGCAAAAGTGTATTTAGCATCGCATCACAGGAAACGCATAAGCCACCTGCGTACTTCCGAACAATTTTTACAACATCATCTTCGTAACCGCTAGCACCACAGGCATTCGATAAATCTCGTATTAACTGAATTGTGTTCATACAAAAATTGTAAATAAACCCGCCGTATTTGTCAAGTACTTGAGGTTTTAAGTTTTAACAAAAATAAGACTTGGGCTTTTTTGCGAAAATCGCCACTCTCGCCACGGACGGTGGCGAGCTAGTACAAAAGCAAACGGCGATGTTTTGTAACAAAGCAAAGTATTCAAGGTTGCAAAACTCGACCACCTTGAAAAAACAAGGATGTTTTTTCAAGGTGAGCTTTGGATGGGTGAGCGGTCACAAACTAGCGATGAGCTAAAACGCAAATCTGGCAAAGTCGAGCGGGAATTTTTTCTACAAAAAATTCCCGCTTAATCAGACAAGAGCTACGCTCCTCGCTAAAGC
>JARGFC010000060.1:0-6005 GCA_038397925.1 Treponemataceae bacterium | reverse complement strand
TGCAGAAAAAAGTTGATAAGATTTTGGAAAGCGAAGAACAGCTCAAAAAACTCGCAAAATAATTTTTACTAGTTTGGAGTTCTTAGTGGGAAAGCTAGAGCGAGGAGCGTAGCTCTGGCTCGCTTACGGACAAGAATTTTTGACAAAAATTCTTGTCCCAACTTTGCCAGATTTGCGTTGTAGTTCAACGCCAAGTTTAAAACCGCTCGTCATCCAAAGCTTACCTTAAAAAAACGTCCTTGTTTTTTTAAGGTGGTCGAGTTTTGCAACCTTGAATACTTTGCTTGTTGCAAAACATCGCCGTTGCTTTGTTCACTAGCCCGCCATCCGTGGCGGGAAGGTTTTCGCAGGGCACGGTCAAGTCTTACAAATGTAAAAAGCATAACCAGTGCCTTTGCTTTACTATTCTTCTCGACTGCCGAGAGCTCTATCAATAAACATAAGTCCAGCACCACCCTCTGAATGCTTAAACATATCGAGAACAGCATTTACACTTGCTTCCTCCTCGACTTGTTCATTGATAAACCAAGTTAAAAAGCTAACTGTTTTGAAATCGTCTTCGGCTAGTGCAAGTTTATACAACGAATTAATTGAGTCTGTAATGTACTTTTCGTGTTTTAATACTTCCTCAATTACAGATTTAGGCGAACCATAAGAAACCTTCACTTCAGGAATTGTTTTCAAAACGGGTTTTGCGTCAACTTCAAACAAGTAATTGTACAACTTCATAGCGTGTTGCCATTCCTCTGCGGCTTGCTTTTGCATCCAAGTTGCAAAGCCTTGTAAACCTTCAGCCTCAAAATGAACAGCCATTCCGAGATACAAATATGCAGATGCCATCTCTTTTTGAATTTGTTCATTGAGTGCATTTGTTAATTTTTCTGAAATCATATAAAACCTCTTACGATATAATACTAAATTTTGTCGTATTAGTCAAGATTTTTTTGTAATTAAATTTTTATTGACTTTTGTAAGACTTGGGCGTAAGCAAACCGAAGTCCAAGGTTTAATTTCGGCAACTATTTGGTTGTCTCTATTAACCTGTGTCGAGTTTTGCTATCGCAAAACATCTCTTATCGTAAGGTACGCTAAAGCGTACGAAATTCGTCGCACTCGTGAACTGAGGTTCACTCGTTTGACGAATTTATAGGAATATTTAATTTCGCGGACTAAATGGTCGGCTCATTAAATGGTCAAGTTTGCACTTGGAGTTTTGCTTTGTGCAAACTCACTTATAATTCGTACGGGAACTTGTTTGCGTACTTGTATAAGGCTTTAATTAAGCGTAAAAATCTCGAGGCAGGTTTACGGATAAGGTTTAGCCTTAGCGGAAAATTTTCAGCGTGAGTTTAAGACCTTTCGCCCAAACCGAAGGCGGAAGGAAAAAGTTTACAGCAAAAAAGCTTTTCTTACAAAAGTTAAATTTATAAAAGTTAGGTTTACTCGTTTTGCGAATTTATTAGGAAGGTTTACGCTTGAGCGTTTACATCTAAAAAAACAAGGATATTTTTGTAATATATTTATTAAAATATCTATCATTAAAACTAAAAATTAAACTTTATACCTATTGAAAAAAAATAAATATTTATTATAATTGTTAGTAGGAGATTTTTATGAAAACTATTGATGCAATGGGAAAGGTTTGTCCTGTTCCAGTTATTATGATGAAAAAGGCTTTGCGTGAAAACAACGGTGCCGACGACTTGTTGATTAAAGTTGACAATGAAGTTTCTACGCAAAATTTAACAAAACTTGCTACTCAAATGAATATTAAAAGTGAAGTAAAGAAAATATCCGCTAAAGAGTTCGAAGTAAGTTTTTTTTCAAAGGGGCATTGTGCGACTTGTCAGCCGATGGACAATCCTGTTTCTGCTGGGAATGATGGTTATGTTGTGGTTATTTCTTCGGATAAGATGGGAGGAGGCGACCAAGGATTTAGCGAAAAGCTGATGGAGAATTTTGTTTATTCTTTAACTGAGCAGGATGAGCTTCCTAAAAAAGTTGTTTTATATAACTCGGGAGTTAAGCTTGTAACGCTAAATGAAAAAACTGTCAATGACTTAAAAGCTATAGAAAGCTTTGGTTGTGAAATTCTTGCTTGTGGACTTTGTTTAGATTTTTATAAGATTAAGGATAAGCTAAAAGTTGGTAGCATAACAAATATGTATCGAATTGCGGAAATAATGCGAACCAACTATGTAGTTAAACCTTAAATGTTTGAGTTAATGTGTATTGAAAAATATATTGCGTTTTTTAATATTGGTTAATCTTGTGTTCTGCAAGCGATTTAATTTAAAGTTTTAGTTCAGGTTTAATTAACTTATATGGAAGAAAAAACAAAGAGCTATGTTATTTTTTTATTTGCTAATTCTCACCTTGCAATAAAGGCGGAATTAGCAGTCAAGCGGAAACTTCCTGACAAAGCAAGACTAATTCCTCTTCCGCCGGAAGTTTCTGCAGGTTGCGGAATGGTCTTGCGTTGTGAAACGGCTGACCGAAAGGATGTCGCAAACTGCTTGAGCAATGCCAATGTTGCAGTCGACGGGGTTTATAGCTTGAAGATTGAAGGCTCAAAGCGTGTCGTAAAAGACTTAGAGTAGATGAGCTTAAAACTTCAGGCTTTCAAGCACCGTGGATGGATTGGCATTTTAACATACTAGAACTATCAACTTCACAGAATCCCAAAAGACAAAAAACTTTTTAAGTTTTATTATTTTTTCGTTTTCGTAAAATAACAATCAGTACAATTATTCCTGCTATAATTAAAATTATAGACCATAGTGAAATCAATCCGAGAAAAAGCCTATAAGCAAGTCGCCCTCCATTTGAAAAAGCATCTGCAATGTCAGAAAAAATGTTGGAGCTAGTAGCGGTCTCTGTAAAAAAATATACTTCCAAGGTGCTTAAACTAACTTGCGACGAAAGATAACGGAGTTGCCCCTCAAGCGACTCGATTTCGCCTCGCAAGTTTTGAAGTTCCCGCTCAATTTCCACAATTTCGCTTACATTGTTTGCCTGCTCCAAAAGTTTAACATAGCGAGCTTCTGTTTCTTTTTTTACAGCAAGGCGTGTTTCGTAGTCGATAAATTGCATCGTTACATCATCAACGTGAATGTTTTTGTTTTTAAACTTTGAAACACCTTTCGAAAGTGCTTCAATAAATTTATCAAAATCTTGGGAGGGCAGGCGAATCGTCAAATTTTTAGTTTGTCGCTTTTCGTAAAAACTTTCACTTTCGTTTGAAATATAACCTGCGAACTCAGTAACCAAGCCTTGAATGAACCCCGTGGTTTCGGCAATGTTTTTAGTTTCAAATTCAATATAGCCATTTTTAATAAGTTTTCTTTCCTTGACAGCAAGCTCCACAGCCTCCCTCTCGTCGCCCGCATCATTTGAATTAAAACTTGTCTTCGCTAAGCCCGCATTCTCAGCAACCTTCGACTCCATCGGTGCAATTTTTTCTTGCGAACAGGAAACAACAGCTAAAATAATAAATATAAAAAAAGTAAAGATAACTTGTTTAAAATTTTTTTTCATTTACATATTCTCCTTTAAGTTAAAATAGTATCATTATATAAATACTCAATCATTATTACGCTTACCCAATTATTGAAACTCAAATCCAAATTCGATTAAATCCGCTAGTACATTTGTACCAAGATTTTGCCGAACTTTTAAAATCGCTTGGGAACTTGTTGTTGCAACAGCAGTTGACAGGGTATTTATTGTTTTACACAAAATGTCATTTTTAATATCCCAAATCTGTATTGTTACTTCACAAGTTACTTCATATTGACCGTTTTGCTTTTCGTTTTTTATTATTTTTGACCGCCCGATAATAAAATGATTTACATTTCCCGTAAAATCTTTTTTTGCAGGTTGTAAAACTTCTTCCATCGGAATATTCGGATTTTTCATTATTCGGGACTCATAAATACCGGGCCAAAGATAGCCACGTCTCATAAACTCTCCCACAAGTGATGTAGCAATTACATTTCGCCCAAACGGTCTTCCATTTTCATCAAAATCTACAATGTTAATAGAAAGACGCAAGCCTGTGCGTTTTTTTCCGCCGACCTTGCAGTCAAAAACAGCCGAAAGTTTTTCCAGCTCTTCAGTAGTTAAAAGCTTAAACTCAAGAGGTTTGGACTTTTTGTCAAGAGTTTTTCCTATTCCAAAAATTCGCAAAACAAAGCGGACTTCAGACATAAGAGGATATTCAAAGGTCGGCAAAGAAAAGCTTGCAATGCCGTTTGCATCCGTTTTTATAATTTTGTTGTTTATAGAAAATTCCTTTTCGTTTTGTTCAGGATAAAAAATAATAATTTCGGCATTGCTAAGGGAATTTTCAGTTTTGCCGCTTGCCGTCAAAAGAGAAAATTTCGCCTTGGCAGAATTTTGAAAAGGTGTTCCAGCTCTTGTGTTTTCAAAAGAGGAAAGTATTTCGATTTTAACACTAGAGAAAAAATCACTTGCTCTTGCTTTTTCCAAAATCAAATTTGGACTCATTTCATCAAAAGCCGACAAATCTAAAATATCTGTCACCGATTGTGAAAAAGCAAAAAATGTAACGATAAAACTAAAAACTAAAGATAAAACTTTTTTCATAAATGCCTCAATTTACTGCAAATGAATTTACGCTCATTTCACTTTAAAACAAGCCACCTTTACAACAACAAAAGAGCTATAAAATTACAAAAGTTTATTTCTTTAAGTGACCCACAGAAGCCTTGTAGCTTGAGACAAATGTAATTTTCGATTCCACAGGTAAATCGCCTGCAAGCTCCTTCGCAATTTGAATTGCTTTTTCGGTGTTTTTTGCCGACTCGGAAATTCCGTGAAGGACAACAGCCTTGTCTGAAACTTGTGCATCTAAAAAATAAATCTGGAGCTTGTGCTCAAAAGCAATTGAGTTTACAATCCGTTGTCCGATAAGCTTTTGACTAATAGCCTTTTTTGTTTGAGCTGATAAATCAGGCGTTATAGTTTTTTCAAAAGCAGTTTTTATAATTTCCGCAGCTGTTTCAGCTGTAATTGTGTCGGTGCGTAAAACCAAATTAAAAATTGCAGGATTTTCAATTTCCACATTAAAAAAGCATTTATGAAAGCCCTCTCGGTTTTGGTCGCTTTCGTTTAATCGCTGGCGGGCTTGTTCCTCATTCCAATTAAACTCTTTTTTTAACCGCTCTAAACGAACCTTATCCGAAGCAACTAAACGAACAAAATAGGTTCCCGGTATTTTATTCAAAATCGCAAAACCGCCCCGCCCAATAAAAATACGATTATCGTTTTGTGCTTCTTCGTAAATAATTTCTCGCAAAAGATCTAAATAAAAATCTCGCTCTCTAGAAAGAGAAGCCCAAAAGTTCGGTTTTCTTTCGTCATATTTTTTTAATGCATTATCTGGCACACCCTTATCTCTTAATTTCTGTTCTACCATTTGCCGAGTAACAAAGGTGTAACCCAAAAGTTTCGCTAACAATGTAGCCGTTTCATCCCCAAGGGACGCAACTTTTCTAGAAATAGTAATAATAGCCATAAATACCTCTATAATATGATAAAACGAAATCAAAAAAAAGTAAACCCCAAAATTAAAAAAAGTTTTGTTATATTTTTTTGGGCGTTCCCCTTGCTATCGCTCGGGTCGGGCTATTCGGGGCTATCGGTACGAACGCACTAAAATATCGTGCGTTCGTGTACAGCGAAAGCATTTTTGAAAAAATGCTTTCGCTCCCCTACTATCCCTAACGCTCACTTTAGAAAAACATCCTTGTTTTTCGAAAGTGGACGAGTTTTTTGTTTACAAAAAACTCGCTAGATGCTTTATACTAGCTCGCCGTCCGTGGCGAGAGAGAAAACCTCCGTGTTTTTTGTTACCCGTCGAGTTTTGAATTTTTCTAGTTCTGGTCGAGAATCAGACCCAGCAGCAAGTTCAAAAGCAAGCCTTGATCCGAAAGATACATAAAGGTCTTGCATTGGTGAAAAAGCATAACCGAAGATAAATG
>JARGFC010000059.1:0-24558 GCA_038397925.1 Treponemataceae bacterium | reverse complement strand
TCGGGTACATTGGGATTTCGGCTCACATACGGATTTAAAATCTTTTTAGACTTCATTCCTTTTTTAAGCTCTCGTTCAATCGTTCGTCTGTCCCGCCCCAAGGATCTAGCAATATCTTTAGCCTTATAACCTTCCTTGTATAAAAGCTCAATTTCTATCCGTTCACGTTCACTAAGGTGTTGCCATTTTTTTCGTTTTACGGTATTATCTTTTTGGTTCATCTGTATCCTCCAGTTGTTTTGTTTTAATCTATTATATAGATTTTGGCGGTTCAGGTGAGCCACCTTTTTTTTCACAACATGGGCAATACATTTTACAACTTACCTACGCTCAATCTTTTTTTTAAATACGCTTGACTATTTTACGATTTTAAATAAGAATAAACAAATGAATTTTACAAAGCTAAAAGCCGAACTCGACAAAAATGTTTTACTTTATGAAACTCCCGAATTTATACCGAATGATCCAATAAGCTTACCACATAGATTTAGTCGCTTGCAAGACATTGAAATTGTGGCGTTGTTTGCCTCGACTATAGCTTGGGGAAACCGCAAGTCAATTTTAAAAAGTGGTGAGTTGTTATTAAGTATTTTTTCAAATGCTCCATACGATTTTATTGTAAACGCAAATGAAAAAGAGTTTGCAGAAATAAAACGCTTTTATCACCGAACCTTTAATGGTGAGGATGCCTTTGCCTTTGCTTCCGCCTTGAGACGAATTTATCAAAAAGAAAAAATCGAATCTCTGGAAACCCTTTTTGCCAAAAAAGAAAAAAACGAAAATTTAGTTGACCGACTGGATAATTTCCGCAGTGAGTTTTGCAAAGATATGAAACAAGCTTCAAAAAAACATCTAGGTAATATGAAAAAAGGTTCTGCTGCTAAAAGGTTAAATCTTTTTTTGCGTTGGCTTGTTCGCCCAAATACACGAGGCGTAGATTTTGGTTTGTGGAAAAGTATTTCACCTTCGGAACTTTTTTTACCACTTGATGTTCATTCAGCCCGAGTTAGCGAGTCATTAGGACTTTTAAAACGCAAGTCAAGGGACGCAAAGGCAGTTATTGAAGTTACTGAAAGGCTAAAAAAGTTCTGCCCCGAAGACCCAGCAAAATACGACTTTGCACTTTTTGCTGTAGATGTTTAGGACTGCTCCTTGCGATTTTATCTTGTGTGTAAAACCTTTCCTTAGCTTACAGTTGCTACAGCTCAAATTAACAGATGAACTATTCCTATAAATTCGTCGCTTTTAGCGTACCTTACGATAATGCGAGTTTGCACAAAAGTAAAACCCAAGTGTAAACTCGACTATTTTATGAGCTAACCATTTAGTCGGTGAAATTAAATGTTCAATAAAATCACGACGGAACATTAACCCTGTGTTTCTTTTGTTATGCTCTCAATGCTTGCGAGTTTCATTGCACGCCTATGCTTTCCAACAAGTAGGCACTGTAAAGTGCCCGAAAATACGGTTCGTTTTATTACAAGCATTAAAAACATTACTACTTTTTTCTATCTTGTTTAAAATAAAAAAACCCGTGCTTGTTTATACAACCTGCACAAACAAAACACGGGCAAACCTTCAAACGACTACAGAAATTTGCAGCCTGCTTCACGGTACTCTTTGACTTCAGCGATAACAGAATCTAAGTCCATTACCATTTCCATCATTCCGACCTGCTCTTCATAGACTGCTGGATCTATCTGAGCCTTAATTTCCGGTTCTACCACATGGTAACACGCGAGTCCTAACTGGACTCCGGCTAGTGGACCTGCGAAAGTTGGGTCGCCTACTGTAACAGTTTCACAAGCTAAACCTGAAGATTCAGCTTCTGCACCACCCAGCAAGACAACTACGTTTTCTGGACCATGCTTTTCAGTAAGATCCAAAACACGCTGTTGGTTTTCTAGGTCCATTGCGCCTGCGCTTGTTCAGACAAAGCATTCTGTAGCAGCATATACTACATCAGCTCCGGCTGTTTCTGCACAGAGTTTAATGGCTTCCCCGGGAATGCCGTCGCGGTCGCCAATAATGACAACCTTTTTACCTTTAAGTTCCATAGCATCCTCCTAGGATAAATTTTAACGAACACAATGTCCGCTTTTTTCAAATAACATAAAAAGGAAGCAAAAGTTACATCTTAAGCTTCCATAAAAAAACAGGTTAAAACCTCAAGCAATTAAATATGCTTTTTAACCATCTCTTCTATAGCTTCAATGGTTAGATCTTCACCTGTAACTCGGTCTATTTCCTTGCCATCTTTGTAAACAAGCATTGTAGGCAAACCTAATACCTTTTCTTTCATTGCAAGTCGGCGAGCACCACCGATATTAAACGCGCAAAACTTCATCTTGCCAGCATGTCTTTCAGCCATAGCGTGAACATCCGGCATCAACTGCTTGCAAGGAACACAACCATCAGACCAAAAATCCACAAAAACCAAACCTTTTGCTTCGTGAACTTCAGTTGCAAAATTTTCTTTTGTTAATTCTAACATAATATTTCTCCTAAAATTTGTTTTTCACATTGTATCAGCTTTAAGATTTAAATGCAAGTTGTATTTAAATCTTAAAGTCAAATATTATTTTTTCATTGCTGCTCGAGCTTTTAAGTCATCCACATAATGCCCTGCCCAAATACCAGCTAAGGCACCATCTGCCGCTGCAGTTACAACTTGTCGGCTTTCTTTTTCGATAACATCACCAATAGCATAAATTCCGGGAACATTTGTTTCCATTCTGCTGTTTGTGATAATATAACCTTGATCATTAAGCTTAATCTGACCATCTAAAAAATCTGTCTGGGGATCATGCCCGATAAAGATAAAAACCCCTTCAGTTTCTAAGGTTTTGATTTCGCCCGTTTTTACATTTTTAATTTTTACGCTATCAACGAGATCTTCACCACAGATTTCTTCAATAACCGAGTCCCAAATAAAATCCATCTTTGGATTAGCAAAAGCCTTTTCTTGAATTGACTTTGCCGCTCGAAGTTCATCACGGCGATGCACAATCGTAACCTTGTCTGCAAACTTTGTAAGGTACATAGCTTCCTCAACGGCAGAGTCACCACCACCTATAACCAAAATTTCGCATTCCTCAAAAAAAGCACCATCACAAGTTGCACAAGATGAAACACCCTTGCCCTTGTGTTCTTCTTCACCCTTACAACCAAGATTTCTCGGGCTTGCACCAGTTGCCACAACAACCGCTAAAGCTTCATAAGCTTCACCTTTGTTTGTGTGTACAATACGCTTCGATGAATTCGGCACAATTTCGATTCTTTCCGCTTTTTCCCTTGCAAATTCAACACCAAATTTTTCGGCGTGCTTTTTAAAGGCTTCTGTTATCGAAGGTCCTGTACCATCAGGAAAACCGGGATAATTTTCAATCTCGTCCGTTATATAACACTGCCCACCCATATTCGGTTTTGCTTCCAAAACGATGGTCTTAAGTTTCGAACGAGCTGCATAAATTCCTGTAGCCAGTCCGCCCGGACCACCACCAATAATCACTAAATCATAGCTTTTTGACATTCTTCCTCCAGTATTTAGTAGTCTTTATATACTACCAATAAAATAAAAAAAAATCAAGTAGTAAAAAAATTCATTTATATAGAAATATAACCTTTGTAAGACTTGTCCGTGCTTTTAGAAAATCTTCCTGCCACGGATGGCGGGCTAGTGTAAAGCAACAGCGACGTTTTGCAACAAGCAAAGTATTCAAGGTTGCAAAACTCGACCACCTTAAAAAAACAAGGACGTTTTTTTAAGGTGATCACTTTGGATGGGTGAGCGGTCTGAACCTAGCGTTGAGCTAAAACGCAAAACTGGCAAAGTCGGGCGGGAATTTTTGACGCAAAAATTCCCGCCTAAGCGAACCAAAGCTACGCTCCTCTTAATTCGCTTAAAACTTTTAGGAGAGAAGCTAAGTCATTAAAAGTTATATCTTTAACACAATTTTTTTTCAAAAACCTTATTTTATTGCATAGATACGACTAATATTAGTACAGATTTCATTGAACCTATGAGGATTCTTAAATTCCTCATAAGCATTAACTATTGCATACCCTGCTTTTTTTACAAGAAAATCTGCCACTATATAGGATACAACTGCTGTTCCACCAGTAACAATAAAACCAACTGGATTTAATGTAGTAGCAGAAAGCCCCATACACTTTAGAGCAAGTGAACTTGCCAATGTTGAAATGGTGAAAGCGGATACAGTTGATATTGTGTTTATTGTAGCGATTGTTTTTGTGATATGCCCTCTATGTGCGGAGTAAATATTTTTAAAAACATCAAGGCTAAGAGTCAGTAAAACAATCGGTGTGGAAAAAGATTTAAGCAATGTTGGTCCATTGTTAATCAATGGAGTACTCATCTTTGTTGTAAATAACGCAGAAAAGTTGAGAGCATTTGATGTGGTATAAAACGCAAAATCACTGGTTGTTATTTTTCCATCAATAAAGTCACAAAAAGTTTTTATTTCAGAAAAAGCAATCAATGCACCGACCGAAAACTTTATCGCATTTGCCTTAATAGTCTCTTTTTTTCTGTTATTTGTGTTAGAAAGAGCATTATTATTGTTTGGATCGTGCTTTTTCTTGATATTCTCCATAATTTTTCTTGTTTGTTTTTTATTTTTGGTTATTTCGGTTATCTTATCTTCATTCACTTCTAGAAATTTATCCCTAATTTTTCTCTCATTCGCAGATAATCTTTTTTTGTTTTTATCCGATAAATCAATGCTTATGATTTCTTTATATTCAGTACCGTAATACGAATTAACAGCAGTTCTACTTTCTTGTGGTATATCGTGATATGTATCTTTAAGTATTTTATTTATACCAACTTTCAACTCACCGTTTTCATCATAGATGCTAAGTAAAAAACGGGAATACTTTTCTTCATTCACGGATTTCGTAATTTCTTCTAAAGTCGCAATTTCAGAGCGTAATATTTTTTGTTCTTCAGCTGAAGCACTTAATAATCTATTACTTTTATCATGAACAGATCTTTCAAGACGATCCATAACCCATTTATGCGAAAACTGGGGATATTTTCCTTGTGCATTCAATATAGCATTTCCAGATTTTATTTCGATAACTTGAACATCGGTTATTTGCCCTTGTGAGTCCCGTATTATTCCTAAACCATCAATCCCATGTTTACCATTATTATATGTTGCATCGACCCATTCTATATTATTATTGACAAATGTCTTATAAGCATCAAGAGCAACAGGTTCTAGAATAAGACCTCGTGCTTTTCGCCATTTGGGACTGCTCAAAAAATTTTGTACAAAATTATTCTGAACTGTGTATGTGGAAGGGGTAAGTCTTCCGGTAACTCCACTCTGAAATTTAATATTGTTAATAGGTATACTTGTCTGTGAATACACAGGGACTAACAACAGTAATAATGTTGAAATCACACTTGAAAATTTTTTCCACAACATTTATAACTCCTTTTTTACAACATTCAAAGCACGTTTTGAAAGCAAAAAACGCTTTTCAGAATCAAGTTTATTCCATATCTCCGAGTATACTTGATGATATAAATTACTAATTGATAAGTACAAATAATTTATTTGTATTTTTTCCATTTCAAGTAAAAGTTCAATTTCTTTTTCCGCTTTATTACTTGCAAAAATACCCGGCACGCGTGTATTTACGCTTTCAATTACATTTAATGCCCAGCTATTGTATGCTTTAACTTTTGCGTTTTGTTGACTTTGTGCTTTATTAGTAATCACAGTAACAGTTTTATTTAGATCTTCAATACATTTATCAATATCATTTAAGGTTGTTTTATTTTTTACTAAACTTAAACTTGCACAGTTAAACTTTAAGGTTGCTAACTGTGTTGCAACTACTGATACAAGAGCATTAGATACAACATCCGAGTCAACCTGTGCTATCTGACTTTTGCAAACCTCAAGCGATTGTTCAATTTGCTCAAGTAAAGCTTTTTCTTGTTCTGCCATATACTGTCGCTCATCATAAATATCAGAATATTCATCTTCGATGTAGTCAGTCGTTTCAAGCTTTTCATAGTTAGTATTTTTTGTAGTTTCAGGAACTGACTTACAAGCACCAACAGTCACCAATTCTAATGCGATTATCGCATAAACTAAAAATCGAATTTTTTCATAAAAACATCCTTATAAAAATCAATTTATTGATTCTCTATTTTCAACAATAAACATTTTACTCAAAAGGCTCTTAATTGTCAAGAGTTTTTACGAAACTTTGTATTTATACGATCTTTAATAAATGCTTTTTGCTACTTTACTTTTTTTGAAAAATGGGCTACAATTAAAGGAGTTATTTTAAGGAGTTTTTATGAGACAAAAGTTTATTGCTGGAAATTGGAAAATGAATAAAACCGTTGAGGAGTCAGTAGCTTTAGCCAAGGACTTAGTTGAGGCTTTGAAGGGGCGAAAATATAAATATATGGTCGCACCATCTTTTACAGCTTTGTATGAGGTGGGTAAGATTTTAAAAGGTTCAAATATTTTGCTCGGAGCACAAAATATGAATGCAAATGAGTCTGGGGCTTTTACTGGCGATGTTTCACCGACACAACTTTTAAGTGCTGGAGTGCAGGTAGTAATTTTAGGGCATTCAGAAAGACGGAAAATTTTTCACGAAACAGACGCAGAAATTAACGCAAAAGTTTTGAGTGCCTTAAAACACGGACTTGATGTAATAATTTGTGTGGGAGAAACTTTGGAGGAACGAGAAGCTGGTAAGGCAGAAGCTATTTGTCAAGCTCAAACTGAAAAAGCTTTGAAAGATGTTCCCGCTGAGCAAATGAAAAAAATCACTATCGCTTATGAACCTGTTTGGGCTATCGGCACGGGAAAAACTGCGACCCCAGAAGACGCCCAAGCAATTCACACACATATTCGAAAAACTGTAGCAAACTTATATAATGAATCTATAGCAAACGCTTTAATTATTCAATACGGTGGTTCAATGAAAGGAAGCAATTCAAAAGCCCTCCTCGCTATGCCCGATATTGATGGCGGCTTAATCGGTGGAGCAAGTTTAAAGGCTGAAAGCTTTGCAGAAATTGTCGAATAAAATCACTTAGTAATATTTGGGTATTTACACTAATAAGACTTGTCCGTGCTTTGCGAAAACCGCTCTCTCGCCACGGACGGCGAGCTAAATAAAACAATAGCGAGTTTTGAATTTTCCTTGCATTATGAATAGAAAATTCAAAACTCGACCACCTTAAAAAAACAAGGACGTTTTTTTAAGGTGACCGCTCAGTTTTGGAACTCGGGGTTTTAAACTAGCGATGAGCTAAAACACAAATCTGGCAAAGTCGAGCGGGAATTTTTGACGCACAAAAATTCCCGCTTAAGCAGACAAGAGCTACGCTCCTCGATGGAGTGTAAAACCTAAAAGCTCCTTCCCCCACCTCCATGCGTTCTACCACTTGACGAAGTGTGAGTTGTGCTGCCCCCGCTACTACTATTTCCAGAGTCGCTGTCTCTGCTAATTGTTCTGGAAATAACATTTTTTGAAATTATGGTGTCATTAAAAGGGACAAAATTCGCGATGGCGTTTTTGCTTGAGTTATAGCGCATTCGGCATTCTTTGACCTTGTTACCTTTTTTTATTCCGAGTACGCTGAGTAAAAAAGTGAGAAGCCCACTGCCAGCACCGGCAAGGGCTTCGCCTTTACTAAGTTCGTTGTAAAAACTTTTGGCGAGAGCTTTTATGTAAGCATCTACACCACTTTTATAATCTCTATCTGCCAAACCTTCATAGTAAAGAGTGTCCAAAAGTTCTTCAATACGCTTATCATTAACAGTAGAAATTGATTGGTCACCATATGTGCTGATGTGCACATAACCAGACCCCGATGTGCCATCCCCTGTAACAATCAAGAGCAAAACGCCTTCATCATTTTCGCCATAGCCATAACCCTTATAATCAAAATAATCATCGGCGTAGGCTTCGGGCGTTTTGTCTCCGGTTGATGTAACAGTTATGATTGAAGCTTGGGTTTTTGCTTTTGTTTCGAATGTTTTAAGTTGTTCTGTAATATCATCAATTTCGCTTTGTGTAAAAATTCCTGCTTCATCCACAACAAGAGCTTGAGAATAAAGCTTAAAAGCGAAAAGCAAAAACAACAAAATTAAGCTTGTGATTTTTTTAGCTTTATTTACCATATGAATAAGCCTCCTAAAATAAGGGCTGTAGCTACAATGAGAGCTCTGATTACACTTCTTATAACCATTTTTTTTGTACTTAAAGGAGCTTCACCTGCAATTTCTCCTGTTTGTCCGTTGACCGCAAAAATGTACGACTTGCCATTGTAAACATAACTTAAAATCCACGAAGGAAAAAGAGCATAAGAAACTTTTTTTGTTTTATAAGTCGTTTTATTTTCTTCATTTCGAATTGTTGCAAAGTTATGTGAGGCGGAAATTTGACTTTCCACTTCTTGTTTGGCACGAAAACGCAAATTTTCTTCCGCTGTTTCTTTTGCAATGTCGTACTGCTCAGAAAAAAATCCTGCAAGATAGCCGGGCGAAAAAGGTCGTTGCTCCGTGTCATCAAAGTTACTGATAGCGTTGATTAGATTTTCATTCACTTTGGAAAAAGCAAGCTGTTCTACGCTATTTACATCAATACTTCCAGAACGATCAATTGCTACCTTTGTAGTTTCAGTGTATTCTTTGTCGCCACTTATCCACGATCGAGAGGAAACACCGATTGCCGAATAATCCACATTAGCCAAAAAATCCGCCTGCCAATATGGCAGATAAATTCCTGTCATTTTTTCTTGTTGCATATTGCTTGTAAAATCCTTGGGCGTATATTTGTGTTTTTTTGCCCAAGTTAAAAATTTTGCAAGGGCAGCTTTTTTGTCGAGCTTAAACGGAATAATTACATCGGGCTTAAATGCACCTTGTAACCTATCGCTAATAACGATGGGGCTATGGCAGTAATAACAAAAAGCCGTATTTGAAGTGTCTCCAACAACAACAGCCGCCCCACAATTTCCGCAAGTATAACCCTTAACTCCGTCCCCATCAGAATCCGAGCTCTTGGAACTTTTTTTCTGGACAGCTGCGGTTAACTCTGCTTCTGTAAATGTGCTAAAACAATAGTCACACTTAAAACCACCGACATCAGGCTTAAACACAATAGGAGCACCACAACTTAGGCACTTATAATTCTCCATAGTTTTTTCCTCCGATCATTTGTTTGCTAGCGCTATTGCAACTTATGCCCACAATTTGAACAGAACTTTGGCGAGCCTGTAATAGCAGTACCACAATTCGGACAAGCATTTGCTTGTGTGGCAGGTTGTGGAGTACCACAATTTGTACAAAACTTGCCAGCATTTTTTGTACCACATTCTGCACAAAACCACTGCCCCGCTTGAGCTGCACCTTGAGCTTGCTGAGCTTGTGCTTGTTGTTGCATTTGTTGTGCGTTAGTTTGACTAGCCTGTGCCATATAACCACCACCTGCATTCATTCCCATTCCCATACCCATAAAAGCCATACCCGCACCCGCTGGATTTGAACCTGCAGCTTCCAAGCCCTTGGCAACAGACGCTTGTACAAAACCTTCGCGAACATTTGGGTCTGAAAGCAAGGCGCCTCTATTTCGCATATTGATAAGTTCTTTGGACTCATCGTCATAAGAAACACTTGCAATACCGACATTTTTTACTTCCATACCTCGATTTTCTTTCCACGAAGTATCAAGCACTTCGGACATATGTTTGCTAAGTTCTGTAATCTTTGAACCAATATGAGAAATTCGGATACCTTCAGCTGACATTTTAGTTATGGAAACTTGAAGAGCTTCCAAAAACTCCGACAAATACTGCTCATTAATTTCATCAATGTGAATACGATTTTGATTACGCGGACAAGCTTCTTTATAGAACAAAATCGGATCGGTGATTTTAATAGAATAATTCCCAAACGCTCTCAAAAAAAGTTCCGCATTATAAAACTCGTCATAATAATTTAAGGGGCTTGGAGTGCCAAACTTTATTCCCTTTATTTCTTGTAAGTTTACAAAAAAGACTTCCTGTTTCCCCGAAGGAACACCGCCATACTTAAAACGCGAAAAAGTTTCCTTTAACGAATCCATAAACCCGCCATTAAAAAGCGAAGGAGCAGTCTTATTATCCACTTTAAAATATCCCGGCTCCGCAGTGTAGTCAACAATTTTTCCACCGTCAACCAACATCATAAATTGATTTTCATTAACATTGATAATCGAACCGTCTGAAATATAATCCTCTGTTCCTTTTCGATTGCTACTTCGTTTGTCATCCTTGCGAACTTTAACCCCCTTTGTCAGAACAATTCCCTCACTCATATTATCCGCTTCGATAACTTCCAACCACTGGTCTGCAAAACCACCACCAATTGCACCAACTGCTGCTTTTATAATACCCATATAAACCTTCCTTTTACCTTAGATTTGCTAAAGCATATCCAAATTCTACAATAAAGATAGTTTTTGTGCAAGAGTTTTTATAAAAGTTTTTCTTTTTTGAAATTTAACTTTATAAGACTATCCTTATTTTTTGAAAAACGCTACTCTCGCCACGGACGGCGAGCTAGTGTTTTACATTTGCGAATGTTTGACAAAAATAAGAAAGCCTTAATTGCGAAAATCGCTTATCCGCTCACTCTAGATGGGTGAGCGGTTGTAAACTAGCGATGAGTTTTAACGCAAATTTGGCAAAGTTGGGCGGGCATTTTTGTGTACAAAAATGCCCGCCTAAGCAAGCCAGAGCTACGCTCCTCGCTAAAGCTCTTTTCCGACAAGGATATCGGAACTAGAATAAAACATTAGAGTCCTGTCTAACTACTTTGTCTCCAAGCAAGCAATTCCCGGCAGGGCTTTTCCTTCAAGCATTTCCAAAGAGGCACCACCACCAGTTGAAACGTGAGTCATTTTGTCAGCGAGCTTAAATTTATTAATCGCTGCAACAGAATCGCCGCCACCAACCACAGTGATTGCACCCCTATCAGATGCCTTTGCTAAAAATTTCGCTATCGCTTCGGTGCCACCTGCAAAAGCGGGAAACTCAAAAACCCCAAGAGGACCATTCCAAACTACAGAAGCCGCTTTCATAATTTCTGTCTCTGCAAGTTCAAGAGTTTTTTTACCAATATCCATCGCAATTAAACCATCGGGGATATTTTCATTTTCTACGTAAACCGCTTTTTCGCCTGCATCAAACTTTTTTGCAGCAAGGTGGTCGACAGGCAAAATAATTTTCACGCCCTTCGCTTTTGCATCCTTTAAAAGCTGTTTTGCAGTTTCTTCATAGTCAGTTTCAACAAGCGAATTTCCCACTGAAAATCCCTGCACTTTTAAAAAAGTGTATGCCATTCCCCCACCAATTATCAAACAACTTGCATTTTTCAAAAGACTTGATAGCACACCAATTTTTGTGGAAACCTTTGCTCCACCAATTATTGCTATCATAGGCTTTTTCGGATTTTTAACCATCGGCTCCAAATACTGAACTTCTTTTTCCATCAAAAGCCCGCCAACACTTTTTTTCATAAATTTAGCAATTGTCGCCGTGGAAGCGTGTTCACGATGAGCTGTTCCAAAAGCATCGTTTACAAAAATATCACCATAAGTTGCAAGCTCTTTTGCGAGCAATTCTCGCTTTGCCAAATCACTACTTTTTTCTTCATCGTGAAAACGAGTATTTTCCAAAAGCAAAATTCCACCGTCCGGCAAAGCTTCAACCTGCTTCTTTGCACCAAAACAAGAGGGGGCAAAATCAACCGCTCGTCCAAGTTTTTTCGCCAAATGCTCAGCAAGCACTTTCATCCGATGTTTACCATCCAAATATTTTTCCAAATCGAAAATCTCGCCATTCGCCCGAGCTTTTTCCTCAGCCTTTGCTCCATCCTTTTTCGGGTCGCCTAAATGACTCATCAAAACCAAAGACCGAGCCCCACTTTCCAAAATATACTTAATTGTTGGAATGGTCGCAACAATCCTAGTTTCATCTTGAATTTCGCCATCCTTCATCGGCACATTGAAGTCAACACGCATAACCACACGCTTTCCCTTCAAATCAACATCTTTACAAGTTTTAATCATAAGTTCCTCCAAAACAAAGCCTCTAATTTTACTTCAAAACTACAAAATAAGCAAGCTCCAAGCACAATTTTTCAATTTTTCTGACATTTTTAAGACTTGTCCGTGCTCTGCGAAAATTGCTATTCCCGCCACGGACGGCGGGCTAGTATAAAGCAACAGCGATGTTTTGCAACACCAATTTTGTCAAGTTGCAAAACTCGTCCACTTTAGAAAAACAAGGACGTTTTTCTAAGACGCTCTCGACAGGGATGTCGGGCTAGTATTTTGCTTTAGCGAGTTTTGAATTTTCCAAGAATTATAATAAAAAATTCAAAACTCGACGGGTAACAAAAAACACGGATGTTTTTTGTTATCCTGCGTTAGGGATGGAAAGGGTGCCAAAGTGTTTTTTCAAAAATACTTTGGCAGTACACAAAGGCACGGCAATTTCCGTGCCTTTGTACCGACAGCCTGCACAGCCCGACCGCTCGCAAATATTTTTGTTAAAGCAACAACTCAAATACCTATATATTTGCGAGCGGGAACGCCCAAAATTAAAAGACCAAAAAAACTTTTGTGTTCTTTTCAATTGTCTAATCATTTACATAGCAAAGTAAAGTAAAAAATTGCAGGTAGTCGTAAATGCGTTGACGGATTTCATAGCTAATATTACCTGATGAAAAATTCATAAAATAACTGATTTTGTAAACCTTATTTCGTTTTTTGCTGTAAAGGTATGCGTTAAAGGTTGCACTGCTATAGCCCTCTGTTCCTATGTCAGTTCCCATACCAACAAAATATCTATCTGCACCAGAGCGTTTGAGAATGCCTTCTTTTTTCATTTCAATCACTTTCCAGTTATCAGGATATTGCTCGCTGTAAAAGGAGCTGTTGAAGGTATTTTTTATGTCCTCTTCCGTTTTTATGTTTTCGATTACTTCTATTTTTACTTTGAGAGAATTTGTGCCGCCACCACAAAGTAGCATGATTTTGTTTTTATCTGCAGGTTTGTCTTTTGATGAGTTAAAAGCTAAAGAACTCCAGTCGTTATCAAACAAAAGCATTCCAAGCTCATCTTCAAACAAAATGATTTCAGAAAAATCGAATAAATTTATATTTTCATCAAACAAGCGATCGTTGTACGAATATACTAAAACTTTATTTCCATTCATATCATTAAATTTTTCTGTTGCCTCAAATTTTTTTAGTAAAGCTTGTTCGTATTTCGAGTTGAGATTGTTTTTTAGAATATAGTTTTTAACCTGTTCTTGGATTTTTTTATTTTTAGTGTTTTTGAAAAATTGTTCAACTATCATCGAAGAAAACTTGTTATTACTGATGTGAGTTGAGTATAGCTCTGCAAGCTTTTCATCAGAAAGGTATCTTTCACCTATTTCCCAATCATGTAAAAGCACTTGAAAACCTACAAAAGTTCCAATTTCCCCATCGTTGGGAACGTAAAGAGCAAGATTTTCAAAATTTGCATCCTTTTTTTCAAACTCTGTGGATTTAGACGATTCCTTGTTTCCTGTGCAAGAAGCAAAAGAAACAGCCAAAAACAAATAAAATAGCATTAAGATTTTTTTCATTTTTTCCTCCGAAAATGTTATTTTTAAATGCTAGCACTTCTATAGTTTATTGTCAACATAAAAAAGCCAAAAATTTAAAACTTTTAAAATATTTAACTTAAAGGTCAAACAAATTGTGCAATAGCCTATATGTAAAACCGTGTATCCTTTTCTAGTAGCATATTTTGTTTGTAGGCTAAAATATAAGAACCTACCATTGCAGCAAAGGCATCAATTGCAGTTGCTACAGCACCGAGAAAAAAGGCGACAGGTTTTAATATCAAGTAGCCTTGTTCAAAGAGACTGCCAAAAAATAGACAAATACCAGCTAGAGCAATATAAGTTCCACCTATTGAAAACTGTGCCAAGATAAGCGAAAAAACAACGGACAAAAGCACAAGTAAAAGATGTTCGTTAAAACTCAAAAATTTGCTCCCATAGGATTTAACAATTACTAAAAAGCTAATGCTTAAAATCATAGCACTTCCCGGTTTTGCAAAAATTGTTAAAAGAGGAGTTGCCACATTGGAAATCCGTCTGCGAATTCCTAGGCTTTCGTGGCAATGTCGTAAATTTGTAACAAAGCTTGTATTTGCATCACCTGAAAAAAAAGCCACTAAAAAAGTTGCAAGAGCGGCAAACAAAACCTTGTATGGATTTACATCCTTGCAAGTTAGTTTTATAATCAAAGGGAAAACACCAAAAAAAACAACAAGCAAATTCACAAAAAGTAAAATTATAATATCTGTAAAAAAGCCTGTTTGTAACATTAACGAAAAATTTGAAACCCAAGTAACCGTAACTGCAATTAACAAAATCGCATAAAAGTCCACAAAGAAAATAGCAATGCTATACGAAACTCTAGCAAGAGAATCAAAAACGGTTAGCGTATGTTTTGAAAATTGCTTTTCCAAAGAAGCTGCCCCAAGCCCTGCAAAAAAAGCAAAGGTACAAATTGGCAACATAAAAAGACTTTCTGTAAAAGCTTCAAAGGGGCTTGACGGAAAAATTGCGAGAAGATAATTTGTTAAACTAAATTCGGGAAGTGGAACGGCGTGTTCTACCGAAATAGGAATTCGTGCGGGACTTACAATATAAAATGAAAGCATTCCTAAACCTGAAAAAAGCACCGCCAAGGTCAATGCAAAGGCAAAACAAAACAACAAAAGTTTTGCTAGCTTTTTAGTTTCTGCCAAGTTGTAAACTCCCAAGCTAAAACCAAAAAACAAAAGCGGGTAAGCGGCATACCGACCTATTTGCAAAGCCAATTCCGTTAAAAAAGAATTCACAGCGATAAAAGTTTCATTTTCACTTCCCGCCACTAGAGAAAAAATTACACCAAGGGCAATCCCTATTAAATACTTAAACCAAACTTTCATATCTTGAAAATTATAATCAAATTAACAAAAAAAGCAAGTAGGAATAATTTTATTCATTTTGTCCCATTGTCTTATTTTATGATTTTTATATACTTCTTTTTATAATTTTAGTTAGGGAGAGTTTATGAAAAAGTTTAAGTTTTATATTTTGTTTTTTACAGCTGTGTTTTTTTATTGTGGAAACAAAGACGCAAAAATTGTTCACTAAGCTAAAAAAAATCACTTCAGAAAATTTCGGCTTCACTTACCAAGTTTTCAAACGAATTTCTTATGATAAACCAACTTAAAGATTCAGGTTATTCCAGCTTTGACTTTGTGATTACCGAATGTAATTCCATCGCCTTTCAAAATTTATCATTTTTCATTGACAAAAAAATAGGCGTACAATTCAAAGGTGTAAATGATGGGAAAAACAAAGACTTGTTTGACTTGATAAATGTTAAAATAAGCAATGAGCAAATTGAGTTTGCATCTCCAGAAGTGCTAAATAAATCCTTTATCATTGAACCTAAAGATGTGGGAAGAGCTTTGGCTATTTTGATGCCCAATAACTTTTTGCACTTTTTTAATTTTTCTTTTTCATATGACAATTAAAAAAAAATGAATGTTTTCAATTTAGACAAGATAACAAAAAAAAGATTTTATAAGTCTGCTTTTTAAGCTAACTAAAAGTGATAAGCATCAACTTGAAAAAGAGATCTTTCAAAATTTAGAACTATTAAAACCTATGCTAAATCTTAATTAGTATTTTTACGCTATTTCTTTTCAATTTTTACGCCCAAGCTTTTTAAACGCGTTTCAAGGTCTTCATATCCCCTGTCAATTTGGTAAATATTGCTGATAACGCTTTTGCCTTTTGCACAAGAGGCAGCAATAATCATTGCCATACCAGCCCGAACATCAGGCGAAACAAGCTGACTCCCTTGAAGTTCACAGGGACCAGAAACAACGGCACGATGTGGGTCGCAAAGTGTAATACGAGCACCCATAGCTATTAGTTTATCAACAAAAAACATTCTGGATTCAAACATTTTTTCGTGGATTAAAACTGTCCCAGAAACTTGAGTTGCGACCACAACCATAATGCTTGTTAGGTCGGCAGGAAAACCGGGCCAAGGACTATCATCTATTTTAGGAATCATTCCGCCGAAATCGGTATTTACTTTTAGTTTTTGTCCCTGCTCGACTGTTAAGGTTGTGCCCGAAATTGTAAATTTAATTCCGAGTTTTTTAAAGGCGGGCACCAAAGGACGCATATCGGCAGGTTTTATATTTTCTATCGAAATACTACCCTTTGTAGCAACTGCCAAACCGATAAACGAACCGATTTCCATATAGTCAGGACCAATTGCAAAATCAGTTCCTTTAAACTCTGTTACCCCTTCAATATGCAAGACATTTGAACCAATGCCCGAAATTCGAGCCCCCATTGAGTTTAAAAGATTACAGAGATCTTGAACGTGTGGCTCACAAGCGGCGTTAGTTATAGTTGTAGTGCCTTTTGCTCGAACGGCTAACATAATAGCATTTTCCGTTGCTGTAACCGAAGCTTCGTCCAAAAATAAATCACATCCCTTTATTTGTTTTGCTTCAAACTTAAAGTGTTCCTCCGTTTTGATTTTAGCACCAAGTTCTGTTAATGCTAAAAAATGGGTATCCAGCCGTCGCCTACCGATTACATCGCCACCGGGAGGTGGTAAAACAGCCTTTCCACAACGGGCAAGCAAGGGACCTGCAAAAAGAATAGAAGCTCGAATCTTTGTTGCAAGGTCGGTCGGCACTTCATATGTTTTAAGCTCTTTCAAATGAAGAGCATAGGCGTTTTTTTCTAACTTTTTTACCTTGCCACCAAAGCTTTTAAAAATTTCTAGCATCACGCCGACATCCTCAATTGTAGGAATATTCCGTAAAACCACAGGTTCGCCAGTTAAAACTACAGCTGCAATTGCCGGAAGTGCCGCATTTTTATTGCCACTTGCTGAAATTGTTCCCGAAATAGGAGTTCCACCTTCAATATGATACTTTGCCATCTTTTATCCTTAAAATAAAACTAAACTCAAATATAAGTTTTAAATATTTTATAAAATTAAGCTAAAATTTTCAAGGGGTGATAATGAACGACAAAGCTAATTTATAAGTGAACAAGATCCGTTTTTTGAAGTTCACACTACATCAAGGAGCGTAGCTCTGGTTCGCTTAAGCGGGAATTTTTGTGCGTCAAAAATTCCCGCTCGACTTTGCCAGATTTGCGTTACAACTCATCGCTAGTTTTAAAACCCCGAGTTCCAAAACGAGGGGATAAGCGATTTTCGCAAATTAAGGCTTTCTTATTTTTGTTAAACATTCGCAAAAGCAAACTACTAGCCCGCCGTCCGTGGCGGGAATAGCAATTTTCGCAGAGCACGGACAAGTCTTACAATTGTTAAAATTTAATTTATCGCACTTTTTATTTCCCGTTTAATTGCGTACTCATCGCTGGCAAGTCGCATATTTCGCTGGGACCAAAGTATTGAATTGGACCGGGATAAACATAACTAGTTGTAACTTCCCAAGTTTTACGTCCTTCTTCTAGAGTTTTAAAAGCAGGTTCATCAAGCGAGATTAGCGATTTTTTTATAACGGGTTTTTCTACGCCCTTGCGTTTTTCGATGTTCATCATACTAGTAAGCGGAATTCCGTAGGCACGCCATTTGTCGCGGGGTTTGCTCAAGTTGGCAACGCAGGCGATATAACCCGTGCAGTCATTCAAAATAAGGTGAAAAGCGATTTTCCCTAACGAATAGCAATAGTCCGCATCAAAGTTTGAGGGAAAGGAACAGCGTCCTTCATAGCCAAAAAAATGTGCATAGCTACTAAACTTGCCATTGTAACTTCCCTTTTTTTTGCGAGATTGCAACTCTGCTTTTACTGTATGAATTAAAAGCTTTTCTGTAGCAATTCGGGAAACCTGCACATTACCGTGCGGGTCTCTGTCAATTAAAAGCTCACGGGAAATTTGCTCGGGCAAGTCCTCGAAAGTTTTTCTCGCTGTAGCAGAAAGATTTTCGTTTAACCAAACTTGTTGTTCTGTATAGGTTTTCTTCCTGGCAAACTCGTCAGCTTTTAAACCAAGCACATCATTAAGCTCATAGATTAACTTATTCACTTCAGGAATAAATTCAATCAAACCTTCAGGCACAATTACAACGCCGTAGTTTTCTCCATTTTCTGCACGCTTTACAATAATGTCCGTAATATAGTTTGTTATGTCTTTAAGAGTCATTGATTTTGCACGAACTTCCTCAGAAACAAGGCAGATATTTGCATGGGTTTTAAGCCCGCACTCCAAAGCAATGTGGCTCGCCGAACGCCCCATAACCTTTATAAAATGCCAGTATTTTTTTGCAGATTTTGCATCTCGGCAAATATTGCCAATGAGCTCCGAGTACACCTTTGTAGCAGTATCAAACCCAAAAGATGCTTCGATTAGCCCACCTTTTAGGTCGTTATCTATTGTTTTTGGAATTCCCACAACGCAGGTTTTCAAACCACTTTCCAAAAACTTTTCTGCCAAAATTGCGGCATTTGTATTTGAATCATCTCCACCGGCGATAACTAAGGCATCTAGCTTATGCATTTTTACTGTCTCAATTGAAGAGACTATTTGTTCAGGCGTTTCAATCTTCGTACGCCCCGAACCAATCATATCAAAGCCACCTGTATTTCGATATTCGTAAACAAAATCATCCTTTACTTCAATAAACCTATTTTTTATCAAGCCCTCAGGACCACCCAAAAAACCAAAAAGTTTGGAGGCAGGATTAAAAGTCTTTAAGCTATCAAAAAGCCCAATAATTACATTATGCCCGCCAGCAGCCTGTCCACCTGAAAGTATAATACCAACATTCAAAGCTTTTTTGTCTACAGTACTTTTGCCACGCTTAAAACTAACTAAAGGAAGCCCGTAAGTTTTTTTAAAGATTTCCTTTAATTCGTCTTCATTGTCGCTGGCGTACATTATTTCGCCCTTAACAATCTCCACCTCTGTCGGTGAAGCCTTTAATTCATCGGGAAATCTTGGCTCGTATTTGTGTCTTTCTTTTTGTAAAACTGACTCTTGCATTTCTCTCCTTCTTAAGTGTTATTTTAATTTATTTATAATTTTAAGAGGAAGTCGGGGAAGTACTAAACGCCAAAGCTATCAACTATGTAGCGATGTTATTATAACGCTTAAGTTTCTCCCCCTTCCCCGTTTTCAAGCTATCGCTAACTTTTTTTAAACCGTAAAATTGGTTCTCGGGCAGCCTTCGTTTCGTCAACCCGACCTACTATTGTATTTGTAGGTGCGTCTTTTAGTTTTTGAGGTTCTGTTTCAGCTAGTTTTTTAAGCTTAATCATTGCCTCGGCTACCATTTCTAAAGTTTCCTTGCTTTCGGTTTCTGTCGGTTCAAACATCAAAGCCTCAGGCACAATTAGCGGGAAATACATTGTAGGCGGATGTATTCGCATATCCACCAACCCCTTAGCTATGTCCAAAGCCGAAACTCCAGTTTTTTCTTTCAAGTCTGAAAGGTCTAAAACAAACTCGTGCATACAAATTCTATCATAAGCAAGCTTGTATTCTTTTTTAAGTAGCTCCTTTAGATAATTTGCATTCAAAACTGCAACACCTGAACTTTCTTTAATGCCTTCCACACCAAGCGTTAAAATATAAGCGTATGCCCGCAGATAAACTAAAAAGTTACCATAAAACGAACGCACTCGTCCGATAGAATTCGGACGGTTAAAATCAAACTTATAATTACCCTCTGAACCTACGACGACGGGCGACGGTAAAAACTCTGCTAAAAAATCTTTACAACCGATAGGTCCACTTCCAGGTCCACCACCACCGTGCGGTGTTGAAAAAGTTTTGTGTAAATTCAAATGCACAATATCATAACCCATATCACCCGGGCGAAGTCGTCCCATAATAGCATTCAAATTTGCACCGTCGTAGTAAAGCAAACCACCTGCACCGTGAACGATTTCCGCAATTTCTTTAATATGGCTTTCAAAAAGCCCAAGCGTGTTTGGATTTGTCAACATAAGAGCAGCTGTATCATCGCCGACAGCCTTTTTAAGCTCTTCTACATCCACACACCCTCTGTCATCAGACGGAATATTTACAATTTCATAACCGACCATAGTTGCACTTGCAGGATTTGTCCCATGTGCAGAATCAGGGACTAAAACCTTATTGCGTTTTTTATGCCCGTTTTTTTCGTGATAAGCCCGAATAACCAAAAGCGATGTAAACTCACCATGTGCACCCGCCGAAGGTTGCAAGGAAAAAGCATCCATTCCAGTAATCTCACAAAGAGAACGGGATAGGTCGCCCATCACTTCAAGCGTACCCTTCATCGTTTTTTCGCATTGGGCGGGATGGATATCCGCAAATTCTTTCATGCCAGCTACAACTTCATTCAGCTTTGGATTATACTTCATAGTACAAGAGCCAAGCGGATAAAAGCCTGTGTCAACCCCATAGGTTTTCGTGCTTAAATCAGTGTAATGCCTTATAAACTCTAGCTCTGAAACTTCAGGTAGTTCGGCATCAGCTTTTCTTAAATATTTACTGTCAAGCTTATACTCAGGTACAGTTAATTTACTACTAGCAAAATTATGTCCCTTTATTGATTTTTCAAATATCAAACTCATTATATTCTCCTATTTTAAGTCTAAAAAAGCCCGCTTTTGCATTCTTTTTAAAGAACCTCTTTTACAATTTTAACAACCTTGTCAATATCACATTTTGTTAAAACATCCGTTGCACACCAAAGAATTTCATTATCCGAAAGTTTTAGCCCACCTAAAATACCTTCTTTATCTAAAGCAGTATTTATCGCATCAGCCTTGCCTTTCGTATCTGTTACAAATTCGTGAAAAAACTCACCATTATTTTTTACTTTTAAGCCAATTTTTTCAAGCTCGCTAGCAAAATAATGGGCGTTACTCAATGAAACCTTAGCAATTGTTTTAAAACCTTCTTTTCCATAAGCTGTCATAAACATAGCAGCCCGCAAAGCACAGAGAGCTTGGTTTGAACAAATACTTGACGAAGCTTTTTCCCTTCGAATGTGCTGTTCACGTGCTTGCAAGGTTAAAACAAAAGCCCTGTTACCGCTACTATCTACGGACTGTCCCACGATGCGTCCGGGAACTTTTCGCATATTTGCTTCAACAGTTGCTAAATAGCCTAAATAAGGTCCACCTGCTGAAAGCGGCAAACCAAGTGGCTGTCCCTCACCTACAGCAATTGTAGCACCACATTCTCGTGGGCTTTTAAGAATTCCCAAAGCGATAGGATTTGAACTCATAATAAATTGACTTTTGATTTCGCCTGCAATTTTACCAACAGCTTCACAATCTTCAATAGTACCGAACTTATTTGGTTGTTCCATAACTATCGCAGCTACATCCTCAGAAGCCATTTCCTTTAGCTTTGCAAGATTAGTTTTATATCCATCCATAGGCACAAACTGAAGGTCTACATCAGAATTAAACCTATGATATGTTTTTACAACTTCAATAGTTTGTGGTGATACAGCTTCAGAAATTAGTATCTTGTGTTTTTTGCGAGTAATCGACATAGTAATAGCTTCAGCAACAGCCGAACTTCCATCGTAAACACTCGCATTAGAAATCTCCATCCCCGTAAGCTCACAAATCATCGTTTGATATTCAAAAGCCCCTTGTAGCTCACCTTGGTTTAACTCCGCTTGATAAGGCGTATACGCTGTTACAAACTCAGCCCGAGAAATCAAACTCCGAACAGCTGGTGGGCAGTAGTGGTTATAAGCCCCCGCTCCCCTTAAAATAGTTTTATATACCTTATTTTCACTTCCCAGCTTTTCAAAATATTTTTCTACCTCGGCTTGAGGCTTTCCAGCGGGTATATCTATCTTTGCATTAGAATCAAATTCATACAAATTATCAAGTGATGAAACTCCAACTTTTTTAAGCATTTCATCAACTTCTTGTTTTGAATGCGGAACGTAATTTGACATTTTTCCTCCTGTAAATTTTTTTAATTGTCCACATAAAAATAACGTGAAGTGGTATCACTTCACGCTATAAGTTATTTACACAATTCTTTGTACTTGTCAACAGACAAAAGCTCATCCGACTTTTTTGTAAATTTAATCTTTACAAGCCAAGCATCAAAAGCATTTTGATTGACAAGTTCAGGCGAATCTTCAAGGTCATAGTTAACCTCTACAATTTCACCGTCAACAGGACTAAGAATATCGAAAACAGCCTTTACTGACTCGACATTCGCAAATCCTTTCCCTGCAGTTACTTCATCACCCTCTTCAGGTAATTCAACAAAAACAACATCGCCCATTTCACTTTGAGCATAATCGCTAACGCCAACAATGGCAATGTCCCCATCAAACTCAACCCACTCGTGTGAGGCTAAATATTGACAATCTTTAAACTCCATAAACTTCTCCTTAAATAGTGGAATTTTTATTTGAAAAACAGTTCCTTAATATAAGACTTATTTTTCACCTTTAATTTCTTTTAAAAAACTTGTAGGATGAATAACAGCTTTTAACTTTCGTCCACGCACATCTATTAAAATGTCCGTTTCCTTAACACCCCTGTCGATTCGCATATGTCCAATCCCTACTTTTAACGAAGGCGACTGCGTACCTGTGGTAACACAACCAATTTCAGTGTCGCCCACAAAAACCTTTGCACCTTCTCTAGCAATTCCCTTATCGACAAGCTTAAATCCCTTACGAATTTTTTTAGCTTCTTTTTCAAGCAAGGCTTTTTTACCTATAAAGCTTTCTTTTTCTAGTTTTACAAAAGGCTTTAGAGTAACTTCTGTAGCAAGAGTTTCTTCTGTCATTTCATGACCATATAAGGGCATTCCAGCCTCCAGCCTAAGAGTATCCCTACATCCTAAACCACACAAAGCTATATCAAACTCAGCTCCAGCTTTCATAACATTGTCAAAAAGCTCTATAGCAACCTTTGCAGGGCAATAAACTTCAAATCCGTCCTCACCAGTATAACCAGTTCGGGAAACTAAAACTTCACCTTCAGGTATTTTAAATGTTTTGAAAGTATAATACTCGTTGGGAATATCCTCAGCTCGTATAAACTTTTTTATAACCTTTTCGGAGTTTGGTCCTTGAATTGCAAGCAAGGCAATTTCGTCCGAGCGGTCAATGAGTTTTGCCCCATCTTTCAAATGCTTTTTTATCCAAGCAAAATCCTTATCTCGATTGCCTGCATTTACAACAAGCATAAACTTTTGTGCATTGTACCGATAAACTAAAAAATCATCAACAATACCACCAGCCTCATTACACATTAGGGTATAACGAATCTGCCCATCTAACATCCCACGAATATCATTCGTAATAAGCTCATTGATAGCAGCTTCTGCCTCATCCCCTTCAATGTAAAACTGTCCCATATGAGAAACATCAAACACGCCCACACTATTTCGGACCGCAAGATGCTCAGCAATTATCCCAAGCCCATCAAACTGCACGGGCATTTCAAAACCGCCAAACTCTACAAACTTACCGCCTTTTTCAGTGAGCACATTAAAATAAGGTGTTCTTTTCATCCTATTTCCCCCTAAAATCGGGCAACCCGGATTTGAACCGGGGACCCCAAGTCCCCCAGACTTGTACGCTAACCAACTGCGCTATTGCCCGTAATTTTAATTATCTATAAGCTAATTCTATTAAATAACCACAAATAAGTCAAGAGCATTTTTTTCATAATTGACAAAAAAGTAAAGTTTTGTTAATTTCTTTTGCTAAAAAAAGTCATTCCCTTTGTTTTACACGGACGTCAGGATAGAATAAAACATTTGTGAATGTTTAACAAAAATACGACTTGTCCTTACTTGCGAAAAGTCCGCTTATCCCCTCGTCTCGGATGACGAGCGGTCTGAACCTAGCTTTGAGCTAAAACGCAAAACTGGCAAAGTCGGGCGGGAATTTTTTTCTGTCAAAAAATTCCCGCTTAAGCAAACCAGAGCTACGCTCCTCGATAGAGCGTAAACTTCCGACAAGAAGGTCGGGCTAATGAACAAAGTTATAAATTTATAGAAAGCACTTGACATTTATCGGGGGGGGGACTACAATTAGGGCGACTATTTTTACAAGGAGTAAAATTATTAAAAAGAGTACACGATGTATTTTGAAAAATGTAGCGTTTTTTGTGTTTGCCGGTTTTTTGCTCGCGATAACCGCTTGTGAAACAACACAGGCACAAACAAAGAAAGACCAATCGGAAGCAGATGTTCTTTTTGAGCAAGGTCAGGCTGCTTCTGAAGCGGGAAACTACGATAAAGCTTTTAAGCTTTTCAGTAAATCTGCTGAACGGGGAAATGTCTCTGCACAAAGTGCAGTTGGCGGAATGTATTTACTTGGAATTGGCGTAAAAACTGATTACCAAAAAGCAAATGAATGGCTTACAAAAGCTAGCCGTGCAGGAAATGCTGAAGCACAAAACAATTTGGGCTT